>NZ_CALPCU010000014.1:0-65376 GCF_943193085.1 Vermiculatibacterium agrestimuris
CCCCCCCCCCCCCCCCCCCCCCCCCCCCCCCCCCCCCCGCTTCTTTTTCCCCATAATAGAGCCGGAACTGCTTACAGTGTCAGGGAGGGCGCGGAGTAGACCCGGCTCTTCAGCTCGTTGTCCAGCAGGTACAGGGCCCGGGCGTCGCCGCCGAAGAGCTCCATCTTGGAGATCATGTCGTTGGCGTTGACCTCCTCCTCGCCCTGCTCCTTGACGAACCAGTCCAGGAACTGAGTGGTGCGGAAATCCTTCACCTTGGCGGCGGCGTCGTAAATGGTGTGGATGAGATCGGTGACATATTCCTCGTGTTTCAGGCCGGCCTTGAGCACGGTCATGGTGTCGGTGAGCTTCACGTCGGGCTTGGCGATGGCGGCAAGCTCCACAGCCACGTTATTGTTCTGGAGATACTTCACAAAGAGCATGGCGTGATCCATCTCCTCCTTGGCCTGCACCTCGTACCAGTTGGCGAACCCGTCCAGGCCCACGTGCTTAAAGTAGTTGGAGAAATCCAGGTACAGATAGGCGGAGTACATCTCCTTGTTCACCTGGTCATTGAGCAGCTTGATGACCTTTTTATCCAGCATGATAAACACTCCTTCTGTATGTTTTTATTGGGCGGCTACATTATAGTATTCTGCTCGTGGGATGTCAAGAGTCGGCCTTTCTCCTTGCGTTCTGTGTCCTATTCCGCTATAATAACAATCATAAACAGAGCAAAAAGGGGACTTCTTCCATGAGCCGTGCCGACCAGCTGTTTTTGAAAAATTGCCGGGATATCCTGGAAAAGGGTGTTTGGGACACCGGCCAGGCCGTCCGCCCCCGGTGGGCCGACGGCACCCCTGCCCACACGGTGAAGCTCTTTGGCGTGATAGACCGGTACGACCTGCGGGAGGAGTTCCCCATCCTGACGGTGCGGCGGCAGTATCTGAAAAGCGCCGTGGACGAGCTTTTGTGGATCTGGCAGAAGAAGTCCAGCGACATCCACGACCTGGGAAGCCATGTCTGGGACGCCTGGGCCGACGAGAGCGGCTCCATCGGCAAGGCCTACGGCTACCAGCTGGGGGTGGAGTACGACTTTCCCGAGGGGCGGATGGATCAGGTGGACTGGGTGCTACGCGCCCTGAAGCGCGACCCCGCCTCCCGTCGAATGGTCACCAGCATCTTCAACCATCACGACCTGAAGGAGATGGGCCTTCAGCCCTGCGCCTGGTCTATGACCTTCAACGTCTCCGGCAACACGCTCAACGGCATCCTGAACCAGCGCAGCCAGGACATGCTCACCGCCAACGGCTGGAACGTGATGCAGTACGCCGTTTTGCTGATGATGTTCGCCCGGGTCTCCGGCCTGGAGGCGGGGGAGCTTGTCCACGTCATCGCCGACTGCCATATCTATGACCGGCACGTGCCCATTGTGGAGGAACTTTTGAAGCGGGAGCCCTTCGCCGCCCCGAAGCTGTGGATGGATCCCGAGGTCACCGACTTTTACGCCTTCACCAAAAATTCCTTCCGGCTGGAGGGCTACCAGGCCCACGAGCTGGACGAGAAGATCGAGGTGGCGGTATGAAGGCCATCGTGGCGGTGGATGAAAACTGGGCCATCGGCCATGAGGGCGAGCTGCTGTGCCGCATCTCCGCGGATCTGAAGCGGTTCAAAGCGCTGACTCTGGGCCACCCGGTGATCCTGGGGCGGAAGACCCTGACCACCTTCCCCGGGGGGCGTCCCCTGCCGGGGCGGCGGAACCTGATCCTGTCCCGCGACCCCAGCTTCCAGGTGGAGGGCGGAGAGGTTTTTTCCGATATTCCCGCCCTTTTGGCGGCCAAAACCGATGACAGTATTGTGATCGGCGGCGGTAGTATATACAGAGAGTTATTAGTTTTTTGCGACCTGGTGTACGTCACCAAGGTCTTGTCCGCCTTCCCCGCCGACGTCTGGTTTCCCGATCTGGACGCCGCGCCGGAGTGGGAGGCGGTGGAAGAAGGCCCTGTTTTAGAGGAAAAGGGCCTGCGCTTCCGGTATGTGACCTATCGGCGGAGATGAGAGCGGCCGGCGGCATATCTCTTGCCTGAAGAGGAGAACATTATGTACATTGACGACATTGAGGCCTATATCCCCCAGGACGAGGCCGAGGCGGCGGAGAAGGAGATCATCCTGGACTATATCCGCCGCGATCCGGACACCATTCTTCTTCGGGAGAACAGGGCGGCCCACATGACCGCCTCCGGATTCATTCTCAGCGCCGACGGGGAGTGGGTGCTGATGGCCCACCACAACATCTACCGGGTGTGGGCCTGGACGGGGGGCCACGCCGACGGGGAGGGCGACCTTTTGAAGGTGGCCCTGAAAGAGGCGGAGGAGGAGACCGGGGCCAGTGGGCTCCGCCCCATCTCCAGGCAGATCGCCTCCCTGGAGATCCTGCCCGTCTGGGGCCATGTGAAGCGGGGAGAGTACGTCCCCAGCCACCTGCATCTGAACGTATCCTATCTGCTCACCGCCGACCGGGACGGGCCGCTGTGTGCCCGGGAGGGGGAGAACACCGCCGTGGATTGGCTTCCGGCGGAGGGACTTCTGGAGAGGACCAACGAGTGGCAGATGGATCCCATCTACACCAAGCTTTTGGCGCGGGGCCGGAGGCTGCTGGGATAAGAGAGGAACGCCATGACCTATGGGGAATTGACTGCCCGCCTGAGCGGACGGACGGAGAGAGAAAATTTGGGATACGCCGTGCTGGCGCCTATTGTGGAGGAGGAAGACGGGCTCTCCCTCCTCTTTGAGGTGCGCGCCGCCGGCCTGCGCCGCCAGCCGGGGGAGGTGTGCTTTCCCGGCGGGGCTGTGGAGCCGGGGGAGAGCCCGGAGGAGACCGCCGCGCGGGAGACCCGGGAGGAGCTGGGCCTGGACAGGGAGAGCCTCGAGCTGGGGCCCCGGCTGCCCCTTGTGCGCCACCAGTCCGGATTCTGCACCCGGCCGGTGGTGGGACGGCTCCTGCCCGGCTGGCGGGAGGCGCTGAAGCTCAACCGGGACGAGGTGGCGGAGGTGTTTACCGTTCCCCTGGACTTTTTTCGGGATACGCCGCCGGAGGAATATACCTGCCAGGTGGTCACCCTGCCCCCGGAGGATTTTCCCCACGCCAGGCTGGGGTTCCCCCAGGGCTACCAGTGGCTGCGGGGAGAGTGCTCCGTACCAGTGTGGATGTGGCGGGGCCGTCCCATTTGGGGCCTCACCGCCCGGATGGTGAAGGGCCTGGTGGAGGCGCTGTGAAGGGCGGCATGGAGCGGCTGGGCCGCTATACCTACCGCTGGGGGGAGACCTGCTTTCCCCTGGGTGCGGACTCCCTGGCCCTGGGGCGGTTCTGCACCCTGAAGAGTGGGGACGCCGTGCTGGATCTGGGCTGCGGGGCGGGGCTGCTGCTGCTTTTGTGCAAAGAGAGGGAGCGCTCGGTTTCCCTCCTTGGCGTGGAGATCGAACCCCGGGCCGCCGAACTGGCCAGGGAGAACCTGGCGGAAAACGGCCTGGAAGGGGAGATCCTGACCGCCGATTTGCGGACGTGCGCCCTGCCGCGGGCCGACCTGGTGGTGTCCAATCCGCCCTGGTACGCCAAGGGCGCGGGGAAAGAGGGCGGCCCCGGACGGATGGAGCTGTGCGCCCTGCCGGAGCTGTGCGCCACCGCCGGACGGGCCCTGTCCCACAGGGGCCGCTTCACCCTGGTACACGACCCGAAGCGTCTTGCGGAGCTGATGAGCGCCCTGTGCCGGGAGGGCCTGGAGCCCAAGCGGCTCCAATTTTGCCGCCACAGCCCGGAAAAGGAGCCCTACGCCGTGCTTTTGGAGGCGGTAAAGGGCGGCCGGCCCGGACTGGCCGTGCTGCCCGATCATCTGTAAAGGAGGCCAAGCCATGGCCGGAACGCTCTATCTGGTGCCCACCCCCATCGGCAACCTGGGGGACGTCTCCCGCCGGGCGGCGGAGGTGCTGGGGGCGGTGGATCTCATCGCCGCCGAGGATACCCGGGTGACCTTGAAGCTGCTCAACCATCTGGGGCTGAAAAAGCCCCTGGTGAGCTATTACCGCCACAACACCGACCTGGCGGGGGAGCAGCTTTTGGAACGGCTCCTGGCCGGGGAGAATGTGGCCCTGGTCACCGACGCGGGCACTCCCGCCGTCTCCGACCCCGGGGAGGCTTTGGTGGCTCTGTGCGCCCGGCATGGGGTGGTGGTGACGGCCCTGCCGGGGCCCTGTGCCCTTACCACTGCCCTCAGCGTGTCCGGCCTGCCCACGGCCCGGTTTACCTTTGAGGGCTTTCTGCCCATGAACAGAAAAAACCGCCGGGCTCAGCTGGAGAGCCTGGGGTCAGAAGAGCGCACCATGATCTTTTACGAGGCCCCCCACAAGCTTATGGCCACCCTGGCCGATCTGAGGGAGACCTTTGGGCCACAGCGGCGCGTCGCCCTGTGCCGGGAGCTGACCAAGCTCCACGAGGAGGTCTTGCGCACGACCCTGGGCCAGGCGGCGGAGCATTACGAGGGCCAGAGCCCCCGGGGAGAGTTCGTGCTGGTGGTGGAAGGGGCGGCGCCCAGAGAAGAGGAGAGGGCCTCCATAGAGGAGGCCCTGGAACAGGTGGAGGCGCTCTGCGCCCAGGGGCTGTCCCGCAAGGATGCGGTAAAGCAGACCGCCAAGGCCCTGGGTCTTTCCCGAAACGAGCTCTACGCGGCGGCGGTGAAATAGGATCAGTATTTTTCGATCTCGATCCGCTCTACGCTGCCCTCCACGTCCTCGCCCAGGAAAATGCCCGCCAGCCGGGCGAAGTCCTGGGTGGAGTCGCTGACGAAATAGCGGCGCTGTCCCGTCTCCCGCCGGGCCAGAAGGCCCTGGGCCTCCAAAGCCCGGGCGGCGTGGACGGCGCAGACCGCCCCGGTGTCGATCAGCGTCACCTGGGGGCCCATGACCTGGCCCACCACGTCCCGCAGGAGGGGATAGTGGGTACAGCCCAGCACCAGAGTGTCCACTCCGGCGCTGCGCAGGGGCTGCAGGTATTCCTCCGCCACCAGCTCCACCACCTGGTCGCCGGGGCGGAAGCGGCCGTTTTCCACCAGGGGGACGAAGAGGGGACAGGGCCGGGAAAAGACCTCCAGCCGGGGGGCCAGCTGGGCGATCTCCCGCTCATAGGCCCCGGAGCGGATGGAGGCCGCCGTACCGATAAGGCCCACCTTCCCGTTGCGGGTGGTCGCCGCGGCCGCCTGGGCCGCGGGGCCCACTACTCCGAAGATGGGCAGGTCGTTCTCCGCCGACAGCTCGGTCAGCGCGTTGGCGGAGACGGTGCCGCAGGCGATAATGATGGCCTTGGGATCAAAGGAGCGCAAAAAGGCCACATCCTGCCGGGCATAGCGCAGAATGATCTCCCGGCTGCGGCCGCCGTAGGGCACCCGGCCGGTGTCGCCGAAATAGATGAGCTCCTCTCCCGGCAGCAGCCGCCGCAGCTCCCGCAGGGCGGTGAGGCCGCCCAGGCCGGAGTCGAAGACCCCGATGGGCCGTGGATCCATACCTCTCACTCCTTCGTCTGTGATCTGGAAATATTTTATGAACGGGTCACTTTCTTATGATATGTCCTTTTGACGGGAAAGGCAAGTGGATTTTTTCGGCCCTTTCCAAAAAGCGGCGGCGTGGTCTGTTTGACATTTTTCAATGTGGGATTATAATATAGGGTAAACTGGAGCGTGAAAGAACTTCGTTTATTCGGGCAGGGAGGTGCGCCCATCATGCGTTTAGAGTTGACGCGCAAGCAATTTCGCCGCTTGCTGGATATGGCCTATATCGGCAACTGGATCTTGAACTCCACCCGGGGGGAGGATCGCTTCGCCGATTATGACGAGGTGGAGAGTCTCCTGTTCCAAAGGGCCAAGGAGCTGGGGATGGATACCCTCACGGAGTATTGGCAGGGCGCTGCCGTGCCCTCTCAGGCATTTGCCGAGGGCGGCATCCACGAGGCCATCATCGAATATGAAAATAACGTCTTTTTTGATATCCTGGCCGAGGATCTGGCGAGAAGGGATATGGACGATGTGCCCATCGACGAGAGCAACTACCAGGAACTGGCCTCCCGTATTGAGGCATATATCGCTGAGTTCGAGCAGCACGGCACGGACAACATCCTGGTGGACACCGGGAGCGCGTGACCGACGGCGGAGAACTTTGCCCCCGCCTGCCTGGCCCACTGTGCCACCCGGTGGCTGGAGGATGAGGCGGGGTCACAATAAGGAATGGGAAAGAAAAGGAGATCCAAATTATGCCGGCTAAGCTCTCAAAACTGAACCAATCTGTGGAGAAATCCCTCCAAATCATTGAAATTCTGGCAAAGGAGCGCAGCCCCATGCGCCTCCAGGACATTGCCGCCGCCTGTGGGATGCCGGCGAGCACGGTACTTCGTATGCTGAACACCCTGCTGGTGTACGGCTACATAAACCAGGATCCCGTCAGCCTGCAGTATTCCCTCTCGCTGAAGTTTGCCCAGATCGGCAGCGTGGTCTGTGAGACCGTCAGTCTCCGGGACATCGCCCATCCCTTTTTGGTGAAGCTCTCCCGCAGCTGCAGCGAGTCCTCCTGCCTGGCGGTGGAGGAGAATATGGAGGTGGTCTACACCGACGTGCAGGATGGGCCGGACAATATGCTCAAGATCATGCAGCGCATCGGCAAACGGGCCCCCATGCACGCTACAGGCATCGGCAAGCTGCTGCTGCTCAACTATGACAACAAGGCCATCGACCGGTATATCAAGGAGAAGGGCCTGCCCGTCCTGTCCCCCAACACCCTGACCACCAAGAAGGCCCTGCTGGAGGAGCTGGAGAGGATCCGGAAGCAGGGCTATGCCATGGACAATGAGGAGTGCGAGCTGGGCGCCCGCTGTGTGGCCGCGCCCATCCGGGATTACACCGGGCGCATTGTGGCCGGCATCAGCGTCTCCGGCCCCCTCTCCCGGCTGCCGATGACGGATATCGAGAAGGTGGCCCCTCTGGTGGTGGAGACGGCAGAGGATATCTCCAAGCTGCTGGCCTACGATGCCAAAGCCGCGGGGAAGGAATGACCCGCGGGCAAGGGGCCGGAGAATAGGGAAGTGCTCAGGATACCGCTTGTGCGGCGTCCTGGGCATTTTGTGCATGGAGATCCATAAAAATGAGGGGTTTGTCCCCCAAAAACGCATTGACACCCAGAAGGAAATATGGTATCATAAAAATGAAATCAAATTTCATAGAATAAAATATCAAAATGATGCGAAAAGGAGTAGTGTTATGAAAATGACAGCAGCGCAAGCCATGGTGCAGATCATGGAAAAGGAGGGGATCAAAACCGCCTTCGGTATTCCCGGCGCGGCCATCAATCCCGTATACAAGTATCTGGAAACTGCGGATATTCAGCATTTTACCATGCGGCATGAGGAAGCCTGTGTACATGCCGCCGACGGCTATCAGCGGGCCAAGGGGGGCGAGATCGCCCTGGCGATCTGCTCCGCCGGCCCCGGCGCCACCAACTTTGTCACCGGTCTCTACACCGCCTTTATCGACTCTATGCCGGTTTTGTGCGTGGTGGGCCAGGCCAACGTGGCCCAGCTCAAGCAGGAGCCCTTCCAGTGTGTGGACATGCCCGACATCGTCAAGACCGTGACCAAGAAGGCCTGGTGCGTCAAGGACGCCGCCGAGCTGCCTGAGATCATGAAGGAGGCCTTCTACCTGATGCGCGCCGGCCGTCCCGGCCCCGTGCTCATCGAGATGCCCCTGAACGTGCAGCTGTCTGAGCTGGAGTTCGACATCGACGCTTACGAGCCCAAGCCCGTTCCCGCGGTGAAGCCCGACCTTGCCAAGATCAAGGAAGCGGTGGAGATGCTCAAGGGCAGCAAGGCCCCTGTCATCATCATGGGCGGCGGCTGCTTTATCAGCCACTGTGCCGACAAGGTGGTGGAGCTGGCTGAGACGCTGCAGATCCCCGTCATCACCACTTACCAGGCCAAGGGCGGTATTCCGGAGGAGCATCCCCTCAATGCCGGCCACGCCGGCATCCAGGTGGGTCAGCCTGTGGGCAACCGGGTGCTGCTGGACTCCGACATGGTGCTGGCCATCGGCAACCGTTTCTCCGACCGTCATACCGGCGACCTGAAGACCTACCGGGAGGGCCGGAAGTTCATCCACATCAACATCGAGCCCACTCAGATCGGCATGGTCTTTGAGCCTGACCTGGGCATCGTCTCTGACGCCAAGCTGGCCGTGGAGGCTCTGCTGGCCGAGGTGAAGGCCCAGGGCGTGAAGCCCATTAACCCCCAGCGGGCCGCCACCATCGCCTCCCTGCGCAAGGAGCTGGCCCGGAAGACCGACTACCCCTGCAGCCCCATGATGCCCCACCGGGTGTTCCAGGAGGTGAACGAGGCCTTCTGCGACGAGACCTACTTCACCTCCGGCTGCGGCATTACCCAGATCTGGAGCGGCCAGCTCCAGAAGATCAACAAGGCCGGCAAGTACCTGCCCTCCGGCGGCGCCGGCACCCTGGGCTACGAGATCCCCGCCGCCTTCGGCGTGAAGGTGGCCCAGCCCGATCATCACAGCGTCACTGTGGTGGGCGACTTCGGCCTGACCTTTATGGGGGAGGAGATCGCTGTCGCCTCCGCCTTCCACAAGCCCATCATTGTGGTGGTGCTCAACAATGCCTACCTGGGCCTGATCCGCCAGAACCAGAAGGGCTACGGCTTCGAGTACGCGGTGGATATGCCCTACAACCAGGACGGCACCATCGACTACGTCAAGCTGGGCGAGGCCTATGGCTGTGTGGCCGAGCGGGTGTTCAGCCCCGAGGAGCTGAAGGCGGCTCTGGTGCGGGCCAAAGCCTCCACCCAGGCCTCTGGCCGCTGCTATCTCATTGACGCCATCTGCATCAAGACCCAGCTGTGCGATATGGGTGGTTCCATTGCCAACATCAAAAATTGGGCTCCGGAGGAGTGATAAAAATGAAAGATTCTATTCATAAGTATTTTCAGGTGGGCACTATCCAGTGGATGAGCTTTCCCCGCATGGATGGGCTGGAGTCTCTGAAGACCATCTGCCGTGACGACTTTTTCGATGCCATTGAGATCAACGTCAACAAGGTTGGGAGCATCATGGACGAGGCCAAGGCCCTGCTGGAGCAGTCCCACCTGAAGGTGTGCTACGGCGCCCAGCCCGCCCTTCTGGGGCCCAAGCTGAACCCCAACGACCTGGATGAGGCGGGCCGTCAGAAGGCTGAGGACGCCCTCAAGGACTCCCTGGACAAGGCGGAGTTCTTCGGCGCCAAGGGCATCGCCTTCCTGTCCGGCAAGTGGCAGGAGGAGACAAAGCAGGAAGCTTATGCCCAGCTGCTGAAAACCACGATCAATGTGTGTAGTTATGCCGCTTCCAAGGGGATGAATGTGGAGCTGGAGGTCTTTGACTACGATGTGGATAAGGCATCTCTCATCGGCCCGGCCCCTCTGGCAGCCCGGTTCGCCGCCGATGTGCGCACCGTCTGCCCCAATTTCGGCCTGCTGGTAGATCTGTCCCATTTCCCCATCTGCCACGAGTGCGCCAAGGATGTGATCCGTACCTGCCGTCCCTATATCACCCACCTGCACTTCGGCAACGCGGTGGCCGACCCTGACGCTCCCGGCTATGGCGACCTGCACCAGCGCTTCGGCTACCCCAACAGTGCCAACGACACCCCTGAGCTGCTGGACTACCTGCGGGTGCTGAAGGAGGAGGGCTTCTTCAACGCCGACGCCCCCATGGTGCTGTCCATGGAAGTCCAGCCCACCGCCGATGAGGACGAAATGACCGTTCTGGCCAATACCAAGCGGTGTCTGAACCGGGCTTGGGCCCTGCTGGAAGACTAAGGAAAGAAGGAAAAACATGAAGATCGTAGTACTGGATGGATATACGGAAAATCCCGGCGATTTGAGCTGGGGAGAGCTGGAGGCTCTGGGAGAGCTGACGGTGTACGACCGCACCCCGGTGAACGACGAGGAGGAGATCATCCGCCGCATCGGTGACGCGGAGCTGGTCTATACCAATAAGACCCCCATCACCCGCAAGGTGATCGACGCCTGCCCCAACATGAAATTTATCTCCCTGCTGGCCACCGGCTACAACGTGGTGGACTACGCCTACGCCGCTGAGAAGAAGATCCCTGTGACCAATGTGCCCACCTATGGTACCGCCAGCGTGGGTCAGTTCGCCATCGGTCTGCTGCTGGAGATCTGCCATCACATCGGCCACCACAGCGAGAGCGTGCACGCCGGCAACTGGACGAATAACATCGACTGGTGCTACTGGGATTATCCCCTCATTGAGCTGGACGGCAAGACCATGGGCATCATCGGCTTCGGCCGCATTGGCCAGGCCACGGGCAGGATCGCCAAGGCCCTGGGCATGAAAGTGCTGGCCTATGACAACCACCCCAATGAAAGCGGAAAGGCCTTGGCTGAGTACGTGGATCTGGATACCCTGCTGGCCTCCTCCGACGTGATCGCCCTTCACTGCCCCCTGTTCCCCGACACCCAGGGCATCGTCAACAAGGACACCATCGCCAAGATGAAGGACGGGGTCATCATCCTGAACAATTCCCGCGGCCCTCTGGTGGTGGAGCAGGATCTGGCCGACGCCCTGAACTCCGGCAAGGTCGCCGCCGCCGGCTTGGACGTGGTCTCCACCGAGCCCATTAAGGCCGACAATCCCCTGCTGTCGGCTAAGAACTGCATCATCACCCCCCACATCTCCTGGGCCGCCAAGGAGCCCCGCCAGCGCATCATGGACTGCGCGGTGGCCAACGCCAAGGCGTATCTGGAGGGCAAGCTCATCAATGTGGTGAACCTGTAAGGAACGGGCTGACGCATCTCTAAATAAAATAAAAAACTCCATGAATTGACAGTGACCCCGGCGCATATCTCTTTGCGCCGGGGTCAAACTATGCTCGGATTCTCGATCCGAACGAATCTCGAAGAGAGAACAAAAAAGAAAAAGGAGATGCGAACAATGAGCAACAATAAGTCTGTTGTCCCCAGCGCCCGCGAGGCCCTCAACAAGTTCAAGATGGAGGCTGCCACTGAGGTGGGCGTCAACCTGAAGCAGGGCTATAACGGCGACCTGACCAGCAAGCAGGCCGGTTCTGTCGGCGGCCAGATGGTCAAGAAGATGATCGAGGCCTACGAGAACGGCATGAAGTAAGTTTTCCCCTAAAAAGAGAGCGGGGCCGCCACCCTTGGGTGACGGCCCCGCTCTCTTTTTCTGTTTTTTATGGGTTCCTCAGCCCAGACGGGCCTTAGCGGCGGCTTCAATGCGGGTCAGCCCCTGCTCCAGGGTGGCCCGGGCACAGCCGAAATTCAGCCGGGCGAACTGGCCGGTGGGCTCCCGGTAGGCGCTTCCCCCGGATAGCCGCAGCCCGGCGGAGGTGAAAAAGCCCTCCAGCTTCTCACGGGGGAGGCCCAGGCCGGAGCAGTCCAGCCATAAAAGGAAGGTGGCCTCCGGCACGATGGGGGTGATGCCGGGGATGTTTTTCCGGAAGAAGTCCACGGCAAAGTCCCGGTTGGCCTGGAGATAGCGGCAGACCTGGTCGGCGTAGGCGTCCCCGTGGAGGTAGGCCGCCTCCATGGCCACCAGGCCCAGGATACCGGTGTTGATGCTGTTGCGCTCCTTCACCTCGATAAACCGTCGGCGAATCTCCGGATCGGGGATGATGATGACCGAGGCCACCAGCCCGGCCACACTGAAGGTCTTGCTGGGGGAGGTGCAGGTGATGGTGCGGCGGGCCAGCTCCGGGGACAGAGAGGCCAGGGGAATATGCCGGTGGCCGTCGAAGACAATATCGGCGTGGATCTCGTCACAGAGGATGAGCAGGTCGTTCTCCTCACAGATGGCGCCGAGCTTTTCCAGCTCTTCCCGGGTCAGGCACCGGGCGGTGGGGTTGTGGGGGTTGCAGAGGAGGAAGAGCTTGGCCTGCTTGGCCTTTTGGGCGAAGTCGTCGAAGTCGAACTCATACCGTCCGTTTATCAGGCGCATGGGACTTTCGATGACCTGGCGGCCGCAGCGCTCTGCCATTTCGAAGAAGGGGGTGTAGATGGGCGTGTTGATGAGTACGGCCTCCCCCGGCTGGGTGAGGGCCTGAACAGCGGTGGCGATGGCACAGTCGATGCCGGCCAGGAAGCTGATCCACTCCTCCTCCACGTGGAAGCCGTGGCGTACCTGCTGCCAGCGGGCGGCGGCGGCGGGACAACCCTCGGGGGGCAGAGTGTAGCCGAAGATGCCGTGCTCCACACAGTCGGACAGGGCCTGTTTGACTTCGGGCAGGGTCTCAAAGTCGGTATCGGCGACCCAAAAGGGGAGCAGGGCGTTTTCCCCCTCGCCGATAAAGCGGCGGTCCCATTTTGCGCTGTTGCGGCCCCGACGGTCAATGACCCGGTCAAAATCATATGTCATGGCGGATCCCTCCTTGTATGGAGCGAAGCCGCCCGGACGGGCCGGACGGCTTCGCGCGAGTTTTGAGTGGGTTTTGTCTGGGCCGGTTTACAGTACGAAGCCCAGAATCAGGTAGAGCACCAGCGCCGCACCCGCAAAGCACAGGGAGTAGGGCAGCTGGGTCTTAACGTGGGAGACCACGTCACAGTCGGTGGAGGAGCAGGACATGATGGTGGTGTCGGAGATGGGCGAGGTGTGGTCGCCAAACACGGCGCCGCCGGCGATGGCGCCCACGATCATGGGGATGTGGACATTCAGTGCCATGGCCATGGGCAGCAGGATGGGCATCATGATGGCGATGGTACCCGCGCTGGAGCCGGTAGAGAAGGAAATCAGGCAGGTGAACAGGAAGGCCACAGCGGTGAAGATGGCCGGGCTGATGAGCTTCACCAGCGCAGCGGAGAGGTAGCCGGCAGTGCCCAGGCCGCCCAGCAGGTCGCTCAGCGCGTAGGCGAAGACCATGACGGTGACGATGTCCATCATGTTGCCGCAGCCGGTGATAAAAATGCCGATGTTATCCATGAGGGAACCCATCTTGGCCACAGTCATGGCGATGATGGTGTAGATGGAGCCGGCCATGATGCCGAAGATCAGACCGGTCTCAGCGTCGCCGCCCATGAGGCTGCCGCCGCCGCTGTAGAAGATGTAGGCAATGGTGACCACGATCATCAGGATCATGGGGATGAGCAGGAATTTTGCCTTGGCGGGGTCGCCGTCCACCTCGTCGGCGTCATCATTGGAGACGCTGCCGGTGGCGGAGGAGAGATAGGCCGCCTCGACCTGCTTCATGGGGCCGAAGTCCTTCCGGAGCAGGATGATCGCGGCCACGCCAATGACGGCCAGGATGCAGTAGAAGTTAAAGCCGATGCCCTGCACCATCTGGGCGGTGGGGTTTTCGATGCCCTGGGCCTCAATGAAGCTGGCGATGTAGGGGCCATAAGCGGCAATGGGGATCAGAATGGACATGGGGGTGGCGGTGGAGTGGACGATCCAGGCCGTTTTCTCCGGGGAGATGCCGAATGCCTTGGTCAGGGGGCGGGAGATGGAGCCGGTGATCATGACGCTGAGGGTGCCGTCGATGAACACCAGAACGCCGATGAGCCAGGTGAACAGCTCCGCGCCCACCCGGGACTTGACCACGCTGCGCTTTTTGATCATCAGCGCCGTAAAGCCCTTCAGGCCGTCCGCTTTCTCGATCAGGTAAAACATGCCGCCCAGGGTGAGTAGGATGATGATGGAGGTGCTGGAGGAGGAACTGAACACACCGACGATCATGTTCTTGGTGCCTTCCAGCATCCCGATGAGACTGTAGCCAGAGAGCATAAAGTTGCCCACCAGCAAAGAGGCGAACAAAGCCAGAAACACATTCTTTGTCGCCAGGGCCAGGACAATGGCCAGGATGGACGGAATTACACTAAGGAAACCGAATTCCATTTGAGATTGCCTCCCTTTTCACAATTTGGAACAAAAATTAATGTAACACAATAAGGGCCAGAAAAATATAAAGTAATTTACAAAGCCTGCATTTTTTGATGAATTATCCCGAAATATGAGAAAACTTTTGTGATATTTGCCCTTGAGACGCCCCGCCGGGGGGAGCGCGTCATTTTCTTCCTTGTATTTCCCCGGTGAAACGTTTATAATGAAATATCAACCGATAAAGCAAATGAGAAGGAGTGTTTTCCCATGACCAATATTTGGCACGATGTGGATCCCAAGCGCATCACCCCCGAGGATTTCCTGGCGGTGGTGGAGATCCCCAAGGGAAGCAAGAAGAAGTACGAGCTGGACAAATCCACCGGCCTCATCATTCTTGACCGTATCCTCTATACCTCCACCCACTATCCCGCCAACTACGGCTTTATCCCCCGCTCCTACGGCGACGACGGCGACCCCCTGGACGTGCTGGTGCTCTGCTCCGAGGAGCTGGATCCCCTGACCCTGGTGCGGTGCTATCCCATCGGCTACATCTCCATGCTGGACGACGGCAAGAACGACGAGAAGATCATTGCCATCCCCTTCGCCGATCCTACTTACAATAATTATAAGGATATCACCGAGCTGCCCAGCCATATCTTCGAGGAGATGAGCCACTTCTTCACCGTGTATAAGAACCTGGAGGGGAAGGACACCGTGGCCGGCGACACCAAGGGCGCCGAGGAGGCCAAGGAGGTCATCCGCTCCGCCATTGCCCACTATAAGGACTGCTTTTGCTGATTTTCGGCAAAATTAAGGAAATCTTTCTTTTTTTCTGACAAGTCTGTGATAGACTTAAGCACAAAGCGCGCAAGGAGAAAGTGATGGAACACTATGACGTTTTGGTCGTCGGCGCCGGCTTTGCCGGGGCGGTGACCGCCCGCCGCCTGGCGGAGGACGGAGGCAAAAAGATATTGGTGCTGGAGCGGCGGGAGCATGTGGGCGGCAACGCCTACGACGGCCCCGGCGAGGGGGGCATCGTCATCCACTTTTACGGCCCCCACATCTTCCATACCAATGAAAAGCGGGTCTATGACTACCTGTCCCGGTTCACCAAGTGGCGGGACTACCAGCACCGGGTGGTGGCCAACATCCCTGACGGCAAGGGCGGACGGCTGCAGTATCCCGTGCCCTTCAACCTGACAAGCCTGGAGACCGCCTTTGGCGCCGGGGAGGGCAAGCGGCTGGGGGACAAGCTCATCGCCGAATACGGCGCGGAGCGGAAGGTCACCATTCTGGAGCTGCGGCAGAACCCGGATCCGGAGATCTCCGCCCTGGCCGACTATGTCTACGAGCATGTGTTCGTCCACTACACCATGAAGCAGTGGGGTCAGACTCCCGAGGAGATCGACCCCAACACCACCGCCCGGGTGCCGGTGTTCCTCTCCCGGGACGACCGCTACTTCCAGGATGCCTACCAGGGCATGCCCCTGGAGGGATACACTCCGCTGTTTGAGCGGATGCTGGATCACCCCAATATCACTGTGGAAACAGGCTGTGACGCCCTGAAGCGGCTGGAGCTGGGGTCGGGCGTGGTCAAGCTGGACGGAAAAGTCTTTGACGGCCCGGTCATCTATTCCGGCCAGGCTGACGAGCTGTTCGCCTTCCGGTTCGGCCCCTTGCCCTATCGGACGCTGGACTTCCAGTTTGAGACGCTGAAGCAGGACGCTTTCCAGACCCACGGCACGGTGAACTATACGGTGGATGAGGCCTTTACCCGTATCACCGAGTTCAAGCACCTCACCGGGCAGAAGGTCAAGTCGGAGACCGCCATTATGAAGGAATTCTCCAGAGCCTACACCGGGGCGGAGGGGGAGATCCCATACTACGCCATCATTAACCCGGAAAACAACGCCCTCTACGGCAAATATGCCGCCCTGGCCGGGGCGTACCCGAACCTTTATCTGCTGGGGAGACTGGCGGAGTATAAGTATTACAATATGGACGCCATCGCCCTGCGGGCTTTGGAGCTGGCGGACAGCCTGCTCTGAGCGCTCGGAGGCAGAGATACAATAGGAGTGAGTGCCGAAATGGAGAAAATTCTGACCTTCGCCGTGCCCTGCTACAACTCGGCGGCCTATATGGATCACTGTGTGGAGACCCTGCTCACCGCTGGGGAGGACATTGAGATCATCCTGGTGGACGACGGCTCCACCAAGGATGATACCCCGGCCAAGTGCGACGCCTGGGCGGCGAAATATCCCGACGTCATCCGCGCCATCCACCAGGAAAACGGGGGCCACGGCGAGGGCGTCAACCAGGGTATTCGCAATGCCAGGGGGATGTACTATAAGGTGGTGGACTCCGATGACTGGCTGGACGCCGAGGCCCTGCAGAAGGTGATGGCCAAGCTGCGGGAGTGCGCCAGGTGGAGCGCGCCCCTTGACCTGCTCATCGCCAACTACGTCTATGAGCATGTGGAGGACAAGACCCAAAAGGTCATGCGCTACCGCAATGTCTTCCCCCAGGACAAGCTCTTCACCTGGGAGGAGATGGGCCGCTTCCGCCCCTCCCAGTACCTGCTGATGCACTCGGTGATCTACCGGACACAGCTGCTGCGCCAATGCGGCCTGGAGCTGCCCAAGCACACCTTCTATGTGGACAATATCTTTGTCTACCAGCCTCTGCCCTTTGTCAAGAGCATCTACTATATGGATGTGGATCTCTACCGCTATTTCATTGGCCGGGCCGACCAGAGCGTCAATGAGAAGGTGATGGTGGGCCGGGTGGAGCAGCAGGTGCGGGTGACCAAGCTGATGATCGGCGCCCATGATCTGCAGAAGGTGCGCGCCACGAGCCCCAAGCTGGGCCGGTACATGACCAACTATCTGGCCATGATGATGACCATTTCCTCCGTGTTCCTCAACATCGATAACTCCCCGGAGAAATTGGGGATGAAGACCGAGCTGTGGGAGTATCTGCGTTCGGTGGATCGGCGGCTTCACCACAAGCTCAAATACCGGGCCCTGTCCACTGTGGGCATCTTCCCGGGTTATCAGGGCAGAAAACTGTCGGTACAGCTCTACCGGATGGCCAGAAAGATCTACAAATTCAACTGAGAAAATGAGAAGGGCTGGCGGTTCTCTCCGCCGGCTCTTTTTATACTTTGAAAGGGATCAAAAATCCTTCAAAACACTGGAAATAATGGGATAGTAAACGAATTTAAAAACTTTTCTTAACATTTCCTTAAATCTGCCCCGGGGGCCTTGATTCAAGAAAAAACCGTGCTAAAATCAAAACTGACAAAAGAGAAACGGGCAGAAGGGAATGTGTGTTTCATGCAGCTGATCCGTCTTGTGGAACGCTTTAATTTGGTTTTGGGTCTCACTGCGACCCTGCTTTACTTATACCAGGTGGCCTATCTGGTGGTGGGCCTTATCCGCCGCCGGTGGAAGGATCATCGGGAGCCCAAAAAGCTCCATCGGTACGCCGTGCTCATCTCCGCCCGGAACGAGGAGGGGGTCATCGGAGAACTGATCGGGAGCCTGAAAGCGCAGGACTACCCCGCAGAGCTTTTGGATATCTATGTGGTGGCGGATAACTGCACCGACCGCACCGCCCCTGTGGCCAAGGCCGCCGGAGCTACCGTCTACCGCCGGTTCGACCATGTGGAGGTGGGCAAGGGCTACGCCCTGGACTACCTGCTCAAATGCCTAAAGCGGGACGGCCTGGACAGCCGGTACGAGGGATACTTCATCTTTGACGCCGACAACATTGTGGATCCGGCCTTCGTCCGGGAGATGAACCGGGTCTTCGACCGGGGCGGCTTCACCGCCATCACAGGCTACCGCAACTCCAAGAACTTTGGCCAGAACTGGATCACCGCCGGCTACTCCATCTGGTTCCTCCGGGAGGCCCGCTTCGTCAACGCCGCCCGCATGGCCCTGGGCGTCAACTGCGCCGTGTCCGGCACCGGCTTTCTGGTCAGCGCCGACTTCATCCGGGAGAAGGGGGGGTGGCCCTACCACCTGCTCACCGAGGACATCCAGTTCTCCGCGGAGTGCGCCGCTCAGGGCCTGCGCATCGGCTACTGCGGACAGGCGGTGATCTACGACGAGCAGCCCACCTCCTTCCGCCAGTCCTGGGATCAGCGCCTGCGCTGGTCGAAGGGCTTCTACCAGGTGGACGCCCAATATGGCCCCGACCTTCTCAAGGGCGTGCTCCGGGGCGGCCGGCAGGGGCTGGGGTGCTATGACATCCTGCTCACCGTTACCCCTGGCGTACTCCTCACGGTGGCGGGGGCCGCCCTTCAGGTGGTGGTGGCCCTGGTGTGCATCTCCGCCCCCGATTGGGTCAGTAAGCAGGTGCTGCTGCTCACCTGGGACTTCCTGGCGGGCGCCTTTTGGGCCTTTTACCGGGGGATGTTCCTCTACGGGCTCATCACCGTGCTCAGCGAGTGGCGGGCCATCCGGGCCACGCCCCTGCAAAAGCTGGGGTATCTGGCGCTCTTCCCCATCTTTATGATGACTTACATACCTATCACCGTGGCGGCACTGTTCCAGAAGGTGGAGTGGAAGCCTATCCGCCACACCTCTCTGTCCGAACTGGATACCGCGGCGTAAGCGGGGAAAAAAGACAGCCTGGGATTTATCCCAGGCTGTCTTTTTTTCCTCCTGCCAGGCAGGAAGGAATGAAAAAGAGAGTGAAAACGTGAGATCAGAACAGTCCCCAGAGGCCGAACATACCCAGGAAGGCGGCCAGAACCAGGACGACCATGCAGGTCACGGCCATGGAAAACATGCCGTTGAAGATCTTGTTGCCATCCTCGATGTTGTCGGGACAGCCGGACAGGAGCAGACCGCCGGCGGTGGACAGCGGGGACATGGCGGTGGTGGCGGAGCCGATGAGGAGCACCACCAGGCTCTTCTTTTGCACCGGGGTGGCAGGCTCGGGCTTTTTCAGCTCCACCTGCTGGAGCTTATGCCCCTGGAAAACAAAATAGAGGATGACGGCAATAAGCAGGTAGATCAAAAATGCGGAGACCCAGATCCCCGGGAAAGGAAGAGGTACTCTCCCTTCTGTGGGAGGTCGCCAGGGACGTACATAATGTCCTGTGATCACGCCGGAGAGAAAAATAAAAAAGCGCCCCCAGCCTGACTTATCAGGCTGAGGGCGCTTTTTTATTGCGTAGGGGGAACAGGGGCGCTCTGACGGCGAATGCAGTTACATCTTCTCCGGGGCGGTGACGCCGATGAGGTTGAGACCGTTTTCCAGCACACTCCGGGTGGCGTCCGCCAGCTTGAGCCGGGCCTGGGCCACCCCGGGGGCCTCTCCCTTGATGCGGTTGGCGTTGTAGAAGCGGTGGAAGTCCCCCGCCAGGGTGATCAGGTAGCGGTTGATCTGGGAGGGGTCATAATCCCTGCCGGCGATCTTGACCTCCTCGGGGAACCGGGCCAGGGCCTTGATGAGGGAGAGCTCCTCGGGGCTGTTGAGGAGCCCCGCATCCACCGCTGCCGCGGTGGGGACGGCGAGACCCTCGTCGGCGGTGAGCCGGGCGATGAGGGAGCAGATCCGGGCGTGGGCGTACTGGACGTAGTAGACCGGGTTGTCGCTATCCTGACGGACGGCCAGATCCAGGTCGAAGTCCACGGAGCTGTTGGAGTTGCTGGAGCTGAAAATGAACCGGGCGGCGTCTACGCTCACCTCATCCAGCAGATCCCGCAGGGCGATGGCCTTGCCGGAGCGCTTGCTCATCCGTACCGGCTGGCCGTCCTGGAGCAGGTTCACCAGCTGCATGAGTACGATGACCAGCCGGTGGGAGCCGTCCAGGCCCAGTCCGTCCAGAGCGGCCTGGAGACGGTGGACGTGGCCGTGGTGGTCGGCGCCCCAGATGTTGATGGCGGTGTCGAAGCCCCGCTTTTCCAGCTTGTTGCGGTGGTAGGCGATGTCGGCGGCGAAGTAGGTGTAGAAGCCGTTGGCCCGGCGGAGCACGTCGTCCTTCAGCTCCAGCTTGTCCACCTGCTCCTGGGTCTTTCCCTCGGCCAGGTATTTTTCCTTCAGAAGGCCGGTGGTATCCAGCCACAGGGCTCCGTCCTTTTCGTAAGTCCAGCCCTTCTCGGTGAGCAGGCGGATGGTCTCCTCCACATAGCCGCTTTGGTGGAGGGTGGACTCCAGGAACCATTCGTCGTACTGGATGCCGTATTTCAAAAGGTCGTCCTTCATCTTGGGGATGTTGGAGGAAAGGCCGTACTGGGCCATAGCGGCCTTCCAGTCCTCCTCCGGGGTCTGGCCGGGGAAGTCCTGCGCCTGCTGGAGGAAGCCCTGGGCCAGCTCCTTGATGTCCTCCCCGTGATAGCCCTCCTCAGGGAAGGGGTAGTTCTCCTCTCCCACGGTCAGCTGCATACACCGGGCGTAGATGGACTGGGAGAACTTGGCGATCTGATTGCCGAAATCGTTGACGTAGAACTCCCGCCACACGTCGTAGCCGAGCCGCTCCAGAATGGCGGCGATGGCGTCGCCCAGCACGCCGCCCCGGGCGTTGCCGATGTGCATGGGGCCGGTGGGATTGGCGGAGACGAATTCCACCATCACCTTCTTGCCCTTGCCCTCATCGCTGGAGCCATACGCGTTTCCGGCGGATTCAATGGCGGAGAGCACCTGGCCGAACCAGGTCTTGCCCAGGGTGAAGTTGAGAAAGCCGGGGCCGGCGATCTCCACCTTGTCAAAAAAACTGCCCTGGAGCTCCATGTGGTCGGCCAGCGCCTGGGCAATGGCCCGGGGATTCTTGCCCAGGGCCTTGGCCCCCGCCAGGGCGAAGGAGGAGGCGTAGTCCCCGTGGGTGACGTCCTTGGGAATGTCCACGTTCCCGGCGATGACCGCCCCGGCGGGAAGTTCTCCCGCGGCGGCGGCCCGCTCATAAGCCGCCTGGGTGAGGGCGGATACCTGCTCTCTGGCGGCGACGATCAGGTTGTCGGTCATAGAAAAGTCTCCTTTGCTTCGGAGCCGGGGGATGGCTCCTTCTTTGTAATGGTGAGCCGAAGCCGGTTTTCTCCCATATCGGCTCCCCCCAGATGCATTTGATAGACGAGAAATACCTTGCCGCCCGCCTGCGTCAGCTCCCACTCCAGGCGAAGGGTATGCAGGGTCATGGGCAGCGTGCCGTAAGGGGTCTTGTAGGCGGAGGTGTGGGGGCGTCCCTGCTGAAAGACCATCTGGGAGGCGAGGGCCCCGTTTCGGGTCAGAGTGGCGGTTTCCCCGTTCAGGCGCAGGGAGGTGGAGGTGGGGCCCAGGCCGCCGGACTCCTCGGAATAGGTGAGCAGCCAGCCGTCCCCCTCCCGCGTCAGGCGGCCCTCCAGCCGCTGGGTCATGGAGTCGGTGCCCGTATCCCGCCGCTGGAGGGCCCGGATGGCGACGATCACATTGTTTTCGGACATAGTGATCCTCAGCGGCCCTGAAGCTCTTTCAGACACTTGGGGCAGATGTTCCTTCCCTTGAAATTGATCACGTCGGTGGCGTCGTCACAGAAGATACAGGCGGGGGCATATTTTCGCAGAACAACGGAGGCGCCCTCCACATAGATCTCCAGAGCGTCTTTTTCCTCGATACCAAGAGTTCGCCGCAGCTCGATGGGCAGGACAATACGTCCCAGTTCATCAACTTTTCGCACGATACCGGTAGATTTCATAGGTGAGACCTTCCTTATTTAAAATTCCCATAGGCTCACGGGATTAAGGCCCATTATATTGATTTTTTATGTCATGTCAATCAAAATTTGGAAAATTTTGTAGAATGAGTTATTTATTTCAAAAAATCGGGAGAAATAAAAGGAAAAAATTGGTAATTTTTCCCATGGGGCCGGGCACAAAAAGGACATACCCACAGCCTGTCCGGCATAGAGTGGGAGGGAAAGGGGTGGAGAAAATGGCCATGTCGGTGATCTGGACGGGGATGGTGGTCATCTCCGTGGTGTACGGCTTGCTCTCGGGCAACGGCACGGCTGTGGCCGCGGCGGCGGTAGAGGGGGCCGCGGCGGCGGTGGAGCTGTGCATCACCATGGCGGGGGTCATGTGCCTTTGGATGGGCGTTATGGAGGTCATGAAGCGCTGCGGCCTGGCGGAGAAGCTCTCCAGGCTCCTGCGGCCCATTCTGTGCCGGCTCTATCCGGATTTCAAGCGGGACGGGGAAACCATGGACGCCATCTCCGCCAATGTCTCCGCCAACCTGCTGGGACTGGGCAATGCCGCTACCCCCCTGGGGATCCAGGCCGCCCGGCGGATGGCGAGGAAGAGTCCCGGAGTGGCCTCGGACAGCCTGTGCATGCTGGTGGTGTGCAACACCGCCTCCATCCAGCTTCTGCCCACCACGGTGGCCGCCGTGCGCCAGGGGGCGGGGTGCGCCACGCCCTTCGACATCCTGCCGGCGGTGTGGCTGGCCTCGGCGGTGTCGGTGTCGGTGGGGATCCTGGCGGCCAGGGTCATGTCCAAAGTGTGGAGGGTGAAAAAATGACGCAGCTGCTGATCGAGATGGTGGCGCCCCTCATCATTGCCCTGGCGGCGGTTTGGGGGATGACGAAGCGGGTGGACGTCTACGGCGCTCTGGTGCAGGGGGCCGGCGAGGGCCTGGGGGTGCTCATTAAGATCGTCCCCGCCATGGTGGGCTTGATGACGGCGGTATATATGCTCCGCGCCTCCGGGGCCATGGAGGCGGCGGGAGCGCTGCTTGCCCCCTTCCTGACCCGGCTGGGGGTGCCCCCGGAGACGGTGGGCCTTCTCCTGGTGCGGCCGGTGAGCGGCAACGCCGCTCTGGGGGTGGGCTCCGAGCTCATCGCCACCTACGGCCCGGATTCCACCGTGGGCCGCACGGCGGCGGTGATGCTGGGCAGTACCGAGACCACCTTCTATACGATAGCCGTCTACTTCGGCGCGGCGGGCATCCGTAAGACCCGCTATGCCGTTCCGGCGGCCCTCTGCGCCGACGTGGCCGCCTTTTTGGCCGCCGCCTGGGCGGTGCGGCTGATATTTGGTGCATAGAAAAGAGCCCTTCCCTTGGGAGGGGCCCTTTTTGACGTTCAGCAGCCGCTGCACTTCTCGCCGTGCCGCTTCATCAGGTCGGCCAGGGTGATGTTGTCCACCACTTGGTTCACCGCCTGGGCGATGCGGTCCCAAACCTCCGCGGTAGCGCACCTGCCGGCGCGGTCACAAAAGCCGGCGTCCTCAGCGCAGCCCACCGGAGCCAGGCTTCCCTCCAGACAGCGGAGGATCTCCCCCACGGTGTATTCCTCCGGCCTTCGGGTCAGCAAGTAGCCGCCCCCTGCACCGCGGACGCTGCGCAGAAGCTTCGCCCGGCTGAGCTTCGTGACGATCTGCTCCAGATATTTGTCGGAGATCTCCTGCCGCTCGGCCGCATCCCGCAGAGAGACGGGCCCAGCCTCCCCGTTGAGGGCAATGTCCAGCATCAGCCGCAGGGCATAGCGGCCCTTGGTGGAAATTTTCATGGGGCGGCCTCCTTCCAAGCCGGCGGAGAAACGGCTTTTTTATATCATACCACATCTGTCTGAAATTTCAAGGAAATTCCCCTTGACTTTAACGACAAAAAGTGCTAAAGTAGACTGCGGAAAGCAGGTGAACCGAAGATGAACCACTTTGACCGGCACGGGTATTCCTATTATTACCGCTATTGCGATAGCGGCCTTTTGTGATGCCCGGAACCGGTTCTGCCGTCTCTGCCAGGTGACGCGGCGGCCCGATACGGGCGGCCGCGTTTTTTGTTGCGGAAAACCGCGGTAGACCAAAGGAGTGTTATATATGGTTGTTATTATGAGGCCCGGCTTCAGTAAGGAGCAGCTGGATCACGCCATTCGGGAGATGGAGCGCTGCGGCGTGAATGTGATGATCTCCCGGGGCGCGGAGACCACGATCCTGGGTGCCGAGGGCAACTCCCAGAACATCGACATTGAAAAGATGGAGTCCCTGCCCGGCGTGGAGCGGGTCATGCGGGTCAGCGAGCCCTACAAGAAGGCCAACCGGAAGTACCATCCTGACGATACGGTGGTGGAGATCGCCCCCGGAGTCGCCGTGGGGGGCGGCCGTCTGCTGGTGGTGGCGGGCCCCTGTTCGGTGGAGAGCGAGGCGCAGATCACCGGCATTGCAGGCGCTGTGAAGAAAAGCGGCGCCCTGGCGCTCCGGGGCGGCGCCTTTAAGCCCCGCACCTCCCCTTACGCCTTTCAGGGCATGGGCTACACCGGCCTGGAGCTGCTGGAGAAGGCCAGGATGGCCACCGGCCTTCCCATTGTCACCGAGATCATGAATACCGACGATGTGGACTACTTTGCCCAGCATGTGGACGTGATCCAGGTGGGGGCCCGGAACATGCAGAACTTCGACCTTCTCAAGCGGCTGGGGAAATTGAACAAGCCCATCCTGCTCAAGCGGGGCCTCTCCTCCACCATTGAGGAGTGGCTCATGTCGGCGGAGTATATTCTGGCGGGGGGCAACCCAAACGTGATCCTCTGCGAGCGGGGCATCCGCACCTTTGAGACCTTTACCCGCAACACCTTGGATCTCTCCGCCGTGCTGGCGGTGAAGCGGCAGAGCCATCTGCCGGTGATGGTGGATCCCTCCCACGCCAGCGGCCAGGCCTGGATGGTGGAGCGTATGGCTCTGGCGGCCATCACTGCCGGGGCGGACGGCCTGATCATTGAGGTTCATAACGATCCCATCCACGCCCTGTGCGACGGCCAGCAGTCCATTACGCCGGAGCAGTTCCAGACCCTGATGGAGAAAGCGGCCCGAGTGGCCGAATGTGTGGGGAGAGAGATTTGAGATGAAAAAGATCGTCATTGTGGGCCTGGGCCTGATCGGCGGCTCTCTGGCCCTGGCCCTGAAGGGCTTCGAGGACTTTCAGGTCATCGGCGTGGCCCGGCGGCAGGCCACCGTGGACTACGCACTGGAGCACGGGGTGGGCGATGAGGCCACCCTGGATGTGACGGCCGCCGTCCGGCAGGCCGACGTGACCGTTCTGTGTATCAATCCGGTGGACATCGTGACCTTCCTGGCCGAGCACCGGAACGACTTCAAGCCGGGCAGCCTGGTCACCGATGTGTGCGGCATCAAGTCCGCCATTATGGCGGCAGCCCAGGCGCTGCCCCCCGAGGTGGACTTCATCGGCTGCCACCCCATGGCGGGCACCGAGTTTTCCGGTATCGAGCACGCCTTTGCCGAGATGTTCCGGGGATCCCACCTGATCCTGACTCCGCGGGAGGACAGCTGGGAGCCGCATGTGGCGCTGATGGAGCGCATGGCGGCGTACATAGGCTGTCAGGATGTGGTGAAGACCACGCCCCAGGAGCATGACGCCATTCTGGCCTACACCAGCCAGATGATGCACATTATTGCCGTCAGCGTCTGCGACGATCCCATGCTCTTTACCTGTAAGGGCTTTGAGGGCAGCTCCTTCCGGGGCTGCACCCGGGTGGCGGCTCTGGACGTGCCGCTTTGGACGCAGCTTTTTTCCCTCAACGCCCCCGCCCTTACCGCCTGTCTGGATGTCTTTATCGACAACCTGAAGGACTACCGGAAGGTCATCGCCTCTGGGGACGGGGAGAAGCTGGCGGAAAAGCTGACCTGGTCGGCAAACCGCAAACGGCAGATGGATCTGCCGGGGCCCGATCTGCTCCATTAAAAATGAAACGCTCTGAAGCGGCAAAGTCGCTTCGGAGCGTTTTATTTTATCTCTTGCTCCAGCGCGTCGAACTCCGGAGAAGAGAAAAATTCGCCCAATGTGATTCCCAGCCCATCGCAGAATTTTTTGATGGTAAGAATGGAGATGTCCCGCCGCCTGGGATCCAGCATACTGTATGCCGTAGAGGGGGTTACGCCGGAGAGGTTTGCCAGCTCGTTGATACGGATGCCCCGTTCCTGACACAGCTGCTGGAACCGCAGGGCAACAGTGTCCTTGACGCTCATGCTTCCTTCACCTCAAGGACAGTGTAGCCATTTTATCGCAAGTGCGTATACGCACTTGCGTATTTTTTGAAAATAGTATATAATACACGATCATAGCCGCATGCAGTGCGGCGGAAAGGAAGAGAGAAAATGGCAGAGATGGAAACGAAGACTGAGGCCGCGGTGGAGCAGGAGGCGCATACCGCGCAGGACACCAAGTTTTGCAAACACTGCGGAAACCGCATTGCGGCCGCGGCTGTGGTGTGTCCCCAATGTGGGTGCCAGGTGGAGGAGATCAAAAGCGCAGAGACCCCGCAGATCAATATTACGAATACGAATATGAATACCAATGCCAATATAATGGGCGCCATGGGCCGGATGAAGAACAAATGGGTGGCCTTTTTTCTGTGCCTGTTCTTGGGCGGGATCGGCGCCCATAAGTTCTATGAGGGAAAGACCGGTATGGGGATCCTTTACCTCTTTACCATGGGCCTTTTTTTCATCGGATGGCTGGTGGATCTTATTACGCTGCTCTTCAAACCGAATCCCTATTATGTATAAAAAGGATGGGCGGATAAGAGAGAAAACCGGCTGGCGGAAGGCTCCGCCAGCCGGTTTTTATGTCCCTCAGTCCGCCCGGATCATTCTGGTCATCTCCGGCGTTACATCGGTGGTGTAGGGGTTTAGGCATTCGTTGATGATGCGCAGGCTCTCCTCCACGTCCAGCTCGTAGACCGAGCTGACCCCGTCGTAGCTTTTGGTGCCGTCGCCGGGCAGGGTGGCGGTGGTCAGGTCGTCGAAATCGAAGCCCAGGGCAGGCTCCACAAACCAGAGAAGATTCCGCAGCGACAGGTCGGTCTTGATGCACCGGGACAGGATCTCCACATAGCTGCCCGCCTTCTGGGGATTGGAGAGGATCTTCTTGGCGATGGTCTTTACCATCTCCTGCTGTGTCCGTGTCCGGCCGATGTCGGCGTCGGGGTAGGCGTCGTAGATATTGTTGGGATACTCTCCCGGCCCGTCGGAATTTTTCCGGCAGCGCACCACCTCCAGGGCCTGCTGGCCTGTCAGGTGCTGCATGCCGGGGTTGAAGTGGATGTGGAGATCCTGGTCAGGGGCGTCGTAGTTCATATAGACGGGCACATTAAAATCCACACCGTCCACCGCGTCTACCAGCTCTACAAAGAGGCGGGTGTCCACCAGGGCGTAGTGGTCGATGGGGATGCCCAGCACCTCCCCGGCGGCGGCCATCAGCTCGGCGATGCCCCCGTCGGGAGGATTGGCAATGTTGCCGTTGGGAAAAGCGGCGTTGAGCTTGTGGTAGTGGTAGGGCCCCACCCGGCGGTCTACCAGCGTATCCCGGGGCAGGGACACCAGGCCGATCTTTTGGTTCACCGTGTCATAGGTGCACACCATGATGGTGTCGGTACTGCCGCTGACCTGATCCTCCGCCGCCAGAAGGAAAGTCCATGTCCCATCCTTGCGCTGGAGACCCTGGCTTTCGTCCACGTCCTGGGTGTTGGGATCGTCGGTGGTCACGGTCTGGTTTGGCCGGAGCGTATCATCGGCGGTGGTGGGCCGCCGGGAGACGGCCTTAAAGGCGATCCAAGCCCCCACGATGAGGGCGGAGAGGATCACTAAAGTTCGGTAAAGTCCTCGTCCCAGCCGCTGAAGCGGGGAGGAGGGCCGCTTTTTCTTACGGTTCCGCTTGGCCACGCCTTGGTTCTCCTTTCCATTTCTGGAAGTCAGTATGCCCAGTATAGCGGAAAGCTACCCCGGAAGCAAGCCAAGGTCGAAAAAATAAGAAATTTGTAACTTTTTCAGGAGCTCTGCTGCTGCCGGCACAGAAGGGCCGCAGTGAGGGCGTTCACCGCCCCCAGAAGATCCACCAGAAGCTGGCTCTGGCAGGAGAGCTGCTCCAGAACTTGCGTCCAGACCTCGCCGCTGGCCTCGAGGACAGGGGCGGTGGCGCAGGGGGCAGGCTGGGAGATGGGATGGGAATAGCGGTGCATGGGCTCCTCCTCCGCCAGAAGGGCCTGCCGGGCGGCCATCACTTTGACGTGGGCCTCTTGCGCAGTCTGATATGTACGGCTTTTGAGCCTTGCCATGGAAAGATACCTCCTTTCACGTACCCCATCCTATGCCAAAGCCCTCAAAAGGTCACTCTTTCTTGACATCGGTGAATTAAAATTGTAGACTGGATAGGAAATCTGAAACGGAAAGGAACATCCACCATGCGATATAAACGCCTTTTGGCCCTGGCCTTAGGGCTTTCTCTGCTCTCCGCCTGCGCCCCCAAGCCCGCGCCCACACCGGAGGCCACGGCCACGCCTTCGGCCGCGCCCACGGCGGAGCCCACCGCCGCACCCTCCCTGGCGGAGGATGAAAAAGTCCGGGTAGCCATGCTCAAGGGCCCCACCGGCCTGGGCGCGGCGAAGCTTATGGAGGAGAAAAAGGACAGCGCCACCGTGGAATTCACCGTCTGCGCCGAGCCCACCGAGGTGGTGGCCCTTCTCACCGGAGAGAAGGTGGACATCGCCGCCCTGCCCACCAACATGGCCTCCACCCTCTACCATAAGACGGACGGCGACATCCAGCTTCTGGCCCTGAACACCCTGGGCGTGCTCTATATTCTGGAAAACGGAGAGAGCGTGAACAGCCTGGCCGATCTGGCGGGGAAAAAGCTCCTGGCCACCGGCCAGGGGGCCAATCCGGAATTCGTGCTGAACTACCTGCTGGAGGAAAACGGCCTTACGGCAGGGGAGGATGTGGAGGTGGAGTGGCTCTCCAGCGACGAGGTCTCCGCCCGGATGGCCGCTGGGGAGGCCGGACTTTGTATGCTCCCGGTGCCCGCCGCCACCAGTGTCCTCATGCAGAACAGCGACGTGCGCGCCGCGGTGGATCTCAACGATGCCTGGACGGAGGCTGGAGCTGAGGGCGCCCTCACCATGGGCTGTGTGGTCGTTCGGACGGAATTTGCCCAGCAGAACCCGGAGGCAGTCGAGGCATTCCTGGAGGAGTATGAGGCCTCCATCGCCTACATGTCCGACCCAGCCAATGTGGAGCCTGCCGCCGCCCTGGCCGAGACCTACGGCATCGTCCCCAAGGCCGCCGTGGCCAAGCGGGCCCTGCCCGACGCCAACCTGTGCTTCATCACCGGGGACGATATGATGGCGGACATCCAGGGTTATTACCAAGTCCTGGCCGCCGCCGACCCCGCCTCCATCGGCGGCTCCATTCCCGACGGAGCCTTCTATTTCGACTACAAAAAGTAATATATGAAGAAAAAAGCCCTAAAAGTTATCGTTCCGCTGGCCTTTTGGCTCCTTCTCTGGGCCATAGGGGCCCGGTGGGTGGACAAGGAGCTGCTCCTGCCGCCGCCGGCCTCGGTGGGCCGCACCCTGCTCGCCCTGCTGGGGGAGGGGAGCTTTTGGCAGTCCGTGGCCGCCACGCTGGGGCGGATCACCGCCGGGTTCCTGCTGGGGGCCGTCCTGGGACTGGCGCTGGGTGGGGCCACCGCCGGCTGGGGGTGGTGCGACCTGCTCCTCTCCCCCGCCATGAAGGCGGTGCGGACGGTGCCGGTGGTGTCCTTTATCCTCCTGCTCTACTTCTGGCTGCCCTCCGGCCGGGTTCCGGTGGCCACCGCCGCCCTTATGGCCCTGCCAGTGGTGTGGCGTTCTACCCGGCAGGGCATTGCCGCCGCCGAGCCCGCGCTGCTGGAGGCGGCGGAGCACTATCGTCTGAACCTGTGGCGAAAGCTGCGGCTGGTGTACCTGCCGGCGGCCATGCCCGCTTTGTGCGCCGGATGGGAAAACGCCCTGGGCCTTGCCTGGAAGGCGGGGGTGGCGGCAGAGGTGCTCTGTCAGCCCAAGTGGGCGGTGGGCAGCGCCCTTCAGAGCGCCAAGACCTATCTGGACGCCTCTGCCCTCTTCGCCTGGACGGCGGCGGTGGTGGCGCTGAGCCTGGCCATGGAGGCGCTGGCGCGGCGGCTCCTTCGCCCCTGGCGAGAGGAGGGACGGGGATGAAGGTAGGAGATCTCACTGTCCGCTTTGGAGAGCGGGCGGTGCTGGAGCATTACAGCCTGTCCCTGCCCGACCAGGGGCTCACCTTTCTCACCGGGCCCTCCGGAGTGGGGAAGACCACCCTTTTGCGGGTCATGGCGGGGCTTTTGCCCCCGGAGTCGGGGACGGTGGAGCTTCCCGGCGCACCGGTGCTGCTGTTTCAGGACTCGCGCCTGTTTCCCCGGTGTACTGTGCTGGGCCAGGTGGAGGCGGTGCTGCCCAAGGGCCAGAGGGGCCGGGCCATGGACTATCTGGCCTTGACAGAGCTGGAGGGGGAGGCGCGGAAGCTGCCGGGCGCCCTCTCCGGCGGGATGGCCCGGCGGTGTGCCCTGGCCCGCGCTCTGGCGGTGGAAGGAGCGGTCTATCTGCTGGACGAGCCTTTCGCCGGTGTGGACGAGGCCCGGGCAGGGCGGATCATCGCCCGCCTCCGGGCGCTGAATAGGCCCATCCTGCTCACCGGCCATGATAAAGCGCTGGCCGCCCTGTGCGACCGGCAGGTGGAGCTGTAACGAGAGAAAAACAGGCCAGATCCATTTTGGATCCGGCCTGTTTTTATGCCTGTTTTGAATTGTCCTCCTCTATTTGGTGGTGAGAGGAGATAGGGGTGATGGGCTCGTCGTGCTCGAAGGACTCAAAGTAGTCCTCGTCCTGCAGCACGGGCCGGCGGTGGCGCACAAAGGCCATGAGCAGGGGGTAGAGCACGGTGGCGATGATGCCGCCGGAAAAGCCGTTGTTGTAGAGGTTGATGCCCGCCACCGGGCCGCCGGTGTGGAGCACCAGGCAGGAGTGGAGGAAGCCCGCCAGAATGCCGCAGGGCCAGCCGAAGTAGCCGGAAATGGGGGCCAGGGTGGTGCCGAAAAGGCCGGCCAGCTGGGAGGAGTAATCGGTGAGGTTCCACTCCATTACCGCGCCGCCCAGCACGACCCCCAGCATAATGGGGATGATGTTCCGGGCGTGCTTGCCATAGGCGGAAAAGCCCATAATGGTGAGGATGCCGCCCAGAGTAGGGCCGTTTAAGTCCCCGCCGATGAGGAGGATGTAGCCGGTGGCGATGAGGCCGTTGATCCCCATGTTAATGAGCACGGGTGCGGCGCCGTAAGTACGCAGAAAGTCGCTGGGGGAGCGGCCGGTGGCCTTGAGCAGGTAACGGTAGCCCGCCCAGGCCGCCCAGGGGGGGCGGCCGCAGAAGAAGAGGCCGCCGAGGATGAGCGCGCCGCAGAATACGCCCATGACCAGGGTAAACAGGCCGTTGTAGCCGGTGGCCCAGTGGAGGGCGGTGGTGGGGGTGTGGCCAAGGGAGGTGAGTACCGGCACCAGGATCATAGCCACCAGGCCGCAGGCGAAGCCCATGTTGTAAAGGTTCATGCCGTTCTGGATCTTGAAGGTGTAGGCCGACAGGGCGGGGAGGAGGAAGCCGACGAGCACGCCCAGTAAAAGTCCGGCCGCCAGAGACCAGGGAGATGGGACGGCAAAACAGATAAAGCTCACCACAGGAGCCAGGCAGGTGGACAAAAGCCCCACGTTGGAATACTTCACAAAGGGCTCCCGGCGAAAGCGGGCGTAGAGAAAGGCGCCCAGGAGGAAGGGCCAGATGTTGAAGACATTTTTGCCGAACAGGGAGAATCCGCTCATCAGGCCCAGCACCATCAGGGTGGTGCCGTTGAGGGGATCTCCCACCAGGTGGAGCACCATCAGGCTGATGAGCACCACAAGGGCGGAGTTGACCAAAGCCGCCCCCGCCCCCGCCAGAGCGATGTAGTCGGTGATGAGGGTGTCCCCCTCAAGAACGATGCGGCCCAGGCCATTCCAGATGTTGCCGGGGCTGTCCAGCAGAAAGGCCAGGGCGATCAAAAGGGCGCAGTAAATCAGTGCGGCAGGGAATATCCGCTCATAGCGCATTTTTCCTTCCTGACGGCTCTGGGGCATACCCATCCCTCCCTTAAGACGTAGGGTGACTCGCGAAAAAATCCCGGGTCTGCTGGGCGTTGCGCATAACTTCCTCTTTCAGTTCATCCAGTGTATCAAATTTTCGCTCCGGGCGCAAGTAGGTGTAAAACTCCATGCGCACCTGTCGGCCGTAGAGGTCGCCGTCAAAATCCAGCAGGAAACCCTCCACAGTCACCGCGTCGCTGTCATCCACCGTGGGGCGGATCCCCACGTTGGTCACCGCCGGATAGGGCCCCGAGCCGGGGAGGCACGCCTGATGGTCAGAATAGCCGGGGAGCACCCAAACCTTTGTGGCATAGACGCCGAAGGCGGGTGAGAGGGCGCCGGCGGGCAGGTGGAGGTTCACCGTGGGAAAGCCCAGGGTGGAGCCCAGCTTTTTGCCGTGGGAAACGGTGGCGGTGAAGGTGTGGGGATGGCCCAGCAGGCGCACCGCCTGGGCCATCTCTCCCTGGGCGATGAGGTTGCGGATGGCGGTGGAGGAGACGGTGATCCCCTCCTGCTCCACCTTGGCCACGATGTCACAGCCGATGCCCAGCTCGGCGCAGAGCTGCTGGAGCCGCTGGGGATTGCCCTCCCCCTTGTAGCCGAAGTGAAAGTCATGGCCCGCCACCAGGTGGACGGCATGGTGGATGCCCACCAGGTAGTCGGTGACGAACTCCCGCCAGGGGGTGTGCATCATCCGCTGGTCATAGTGGCACACGATCACGTCCCGGATGCCGAAGAGGCGGTGCATGAGCCCCGCCCGGTCGGCGGGAGTGGACAGCAGGGGCACAGGGGTGTGGAGGATAAGGGAGGAGGGGTGGAGGTCGAAGGTGAGGGCGGAGGGGATGGCCCCCAGTTCCTCCGCCCGCTGGGTGGAGAGGTTCAAAAGAGCCTGGTGTCCGACATGGACGCCGTCAAAAAATCCCAGGGCAATGACGCGCTTTGTGTTTTCCAAATCTGATATCTCCTTGTCGTTTATCCCGTGAGGCGGCCGCAGCGGGCGATATGGTCACACCTCGAAAAAGCTTTTGATGGTGGTCAGCCTTCCCCTTTTCAGCTCGCCCAACAGGAGAAACTCCCCCTGGGGGCCGTAGACCCGGTATTCCCCGTCCGTTCCCTGCCAGGGGATGGGATTGCCGTGGCGCAGCCGCTGGGCCTGTCCGGCATTTGCGGTGAGGGCGGGCCGGTCTTGGAAAAGAGCGTCCACCGGACGGAGCAGGGCCTCCGGGTCGGAGCTTTCGATGACTGCGTGGAGGGGCAGGGCCTCCGTCAGGGAAAAGCCGCAGGCGGAGCTGCGCAGAAGGGCGGACATACAGCCGCCGCAGCCCAGGGCCTGGCCGATGTCGTGGCAGAGGGTGCGGATGTAGGTGCCCTTGGAGCAGCGGACACGGAGAAAATAGTGCCCGGACAGTTCGGCGGGGCCGATGGGAAGGGGGGTGAAGGCGGGGGTGAGACCTTCCGCCAGTTCCAGGGCGTGGATGGTCACCCGGCGCTCCTTCCGCTCCACCTCTACGCCCTTCCGGGCCAGCTCGTAGAGCTTTTTGCCGCCGATCTTCACCGCCGAATACATGGGGGGCACCTGGCCGATCTCCCCCCGAAAGCGCCCCAGAACGGCCTCCAATTCTTCCCGGGAGACCTGAACGGGATGCTCCTCCAGGATCTGGCCGGAGGTGTCCTGGGTGTTGGTGGTGAGGCCCAGGCGCAGGCCGGCGATATACTCCTTCTCCTCGGTCTCGGCAAACTGGACAGCCCGGGTACACCGGCCCACGAAGACGGGCAGCACGCCGGTGGCCATGGGATCCAGAGTGCCGGCGTGGCCGACCCGTTTTTCATGGAAGGCCCCCCGGAGCTTGGCGCACACATCCATGCTGGTCCAGTCCTGGGGCTTGTGGATGATGATGAGACCGTTAGCCATTTTTCTGCACCTGCCGGATAGCCCCCAGAATGGCCGCCTTGGCGGTTTCCACACTGCCCATAACAGTGCAGCCGGAGGCGGCGGCGTGACCGCCGCCCCCCAGCAGGGCGCAGACCTTGGAGGCGTTGAGCTCCGCCCCGGTGCGCACCGACAGCTTGCACTCGCCGGGCGCCAGCTCCCGGATGGTGACGGCGGTGCGCACCCCTTCCAGCTGGCCGGTGAAGGCGGCGATGTCCTCGGCATCCTCCTCCCGGGCATGGAGCGCGGCCATGTCTGCCAGGGTGATGGAGGCCAGGGCGATCTGGCCGTCGTCATGGAGCTCCATGGTCTCCATAATGCGCCCCTCCAGCCGCAGGCGCACATAGCTCTTGGTGCGGAAGTGGCGCTTATTGACCCCGGCGGCGTCGATACCGGTCTCCATCAGCTGCGCCGCCACCCGGTGGGTGTTGGGGGAGGTGTTGGAGTACATAAAGCAGCCTGTGTCGGTGCTCACCGCCACATAGAGGGGAAGGGCCACCTCGGCTGTGAGGGAGCCCCACTCCTGCACCAGGGCGAAAATGATCTCCCCGCAGGCGGCCTTGTCCGGCTCCACGCAGTTATATTGGGCGAAGTGCTCGTTGGAGGGGTGGTGGTCGATGGACAGCTCTACTTTGTCCTTCCATTCCTGGGCGCTGGCGGGAAAGAGGCCCTGGCTGGCGATATCCACCGCCACGATGTGTTCGGGGCGGAAGTCCGCCGGAGCCAGCACCCCGTCCAGATAGGGGGTGAAGAGGGTGGTGGCGTCCTCGTTGGGGAGGAGCCAGGCGGTCTTGCCCTGGGCGCGCAGGGCCTTGCACAGGGCGATGGCGCAGCCCAGAGTATCCCCGTCGGGGCGCTTGTGGGTGAGGATGAGAAAGCCGTCCCGCTCCAAAAGCCAGCAGCCGGCCTCGCGATAGGTGACGTCCATGGGGGAACCTCCTTATTTGTCCAGGCCCTCGATGAGCTCCAGAATGTGGGCGCCCTTGGCCATGGAGTCGTCCCGAAGGAAGGTCAGCTCGGGGGTATAGCGCAGGGAGAGGGTGTGGCCCAGCTCCCGCCGGAGATAGCCGGAGGCGGACTTCAGGCCCTTGATGACCTGATCCACGTCGGACTGGTCCAGGGCGCTGATATAGATTTTGGCGTATTTCAAGTCGGGGGTGGTCTCCACGGCGGTGACGGAGATGAGTCCCCGGACGCGGGGATCCTTTACGCTGCGGATGAGCTCTGCCATGGCGCGCTGGATCTCTTCATTGATGCGGCCCATGCGGGTGGCGGACATATGGTTTCACCTCTTGGTTTTGTATTTCTTTCAGTTATTTGATGTCGGAAAGTCCCAGAAGGTAGTCGGATGATACGTTATAGTGTTCGCAAATCAGCACCAATTTTTCAAGGGTGGTCGTCTTTTTTCCGTTTTCCATATCGCTGATTTGCGCTGTTGAAATTTCAAGAAAATCCGCAAGGTCTTGCTGTTGTTCGCCGTTTGCCTTGCGTGTCTCGCGCAGACGGAGGCCAAATTCCTTTTTATTTAGCATAAGTACCCCCTTGACAAGTTAGCAATTTGCTATATAATAGAATTAGCAAATTGCTAAATGAGGTGATGAAAATGAACTGTCTATTTGAAATGCTCTTCCTGGCCTGGTGCAAGCAATATGACCCTCAAACCTTCCCGCAGGCCAAAGACTATGGCCTGTATACCTTCCGGGAGGGTCTCCAACTGGGGCTGTGCCTTATGTCAGCGGGGCTGGGAGCATGGACAGATTAAGGAAAGGGCGGGCGAAACGCCCGCCCTCGTCGCTGTTATTATACCTCGATCTGCTCCATGAGGAAGGCCTCGATCACGTCGCCCTCCTTGATGTCCTGCCATTTTTCAAAGGTGATGCCGCACTCGTAGCCCTGGGCCACTTCCTTCACGCTGTCCTTGAAGCGCTGGAGGGAGGCGATGGCGCCGTCGTAGATGACGATGTTGTCCCGGAGAAGCCGCATCTGGGCCCCCCGCTGGATGCGCCCGTCGGTGACGTAGCAGCCGGCCACCATGCCCACGCCGGTGATACGGAACACGCTGCGCACCTCGGCGTGGCCCAGCTCCACCTCCTTGAACTTGGGGGCGAGCATGCCCTTCATGGCGGTCTCGATCTCCTCGATGGCGTCGTAGATGACCCGGTACATCCGCATGTCCACGTGATCCCGGGCGGCATTCTGCTTGGCGTTCTCGTTGGGCCGGACATTGAAGCCCACGATGATGGCGCCGCTGGTGGCGGCCAGCATCACGTCGGACTCATTGATGGCGCCCACGGCCGAGTGGATGACCTTCACCCGAACCTCCTCATTGGAGATCTTCTCCAGGGACTGCTTCACCGCCTCGGCGGAGCCCTGGACGTCGGCCTTGACGATGATGTTCAGGGTCTTCATCTCCCCCTGCTGGATCTGGCTGAACAGATCCTCCAGGGTCACCTTGCCCTGGGGCCCGGCGGCGGCCATCTTCTGGTCGTGCTTGCGCTGGTCGGCCAGCTCCCGGGCCATGCGCTCGTCGGCCACGGCGTGGAAGTCGTCGCCGGCGGAGGGCACCTCCGCCATGCCGATGATCTCCACAGGCACCGAGGGCCCGGCGTGCTCCACCTTCTCGCCGGAGGCGGTGGTCATGGCCCGGACACGGCCCACGGCGGTGCCGGCGATGATCACGTCGCCCTGGTTGAGGGTGCCGTTTTGCACCAGCAGAGTGGCCACGGGGCCGCGGCCCTTGTCCAGCCGGGCCTCCACCACCGCGCCGTGGGCGGAGCGGGCGGGGTTGGCCTTCAGCTCCCGCATCTCGGCGGTGAGAGTGACCATCTCCAGCAGGGTGTCGATGCCCGCTCCGGTCTTGGCGGAGATGGGACAGATGATGGTCTCGCCGCCCCACTCCTCGGGCACCAGCTCGTACTCAGTGAGCTGCTGCTTGATCCGCTCGGGGTTGGCCTCGGGCTTATCCATCTTGTTGATGGCCACGATGACGGGGATCTCGGCCGCCTTGGCGTGGTTGATGGACTCCACGGTCTGGGGCATGATGCCGTCGTCGGCGGCCACCACCAGGATGGCGATGTCGGTGATCATGGCGCCCCGGGCCCGCATGGCGGTGAAGGCCTCGTGGCCGGGGGTGTCCAGGAAGGTGATGGGCTTGCCGCCCACCTCCACCTGGTAGGCGCCGATGTGCTGGGTGATGCCGCCGGCCTCGCCCTCGGTGACGTGGGCGTTGCGGATATAGTCCAGAAGGGAGGTCTTGCCGTGGTCCACGTGGCCCATGACCACCACCACGGGGGCCCGGGCGACCAGATCCTCCTCCTTGTCCTCGGCGGTGTCGATGAGCTTCTCCTCGATGGTGACGATGACCTCCTTCTCCACCTTGCAGCCCATCTCTTCCGCGATGATGGCGGCGGTGTCGAAGTCGATGACGTCGCTCATGGAGGCCATGACCCCGTTTTTCATCAGGGTCTTGACCACCTCGGCTCCCGTCTTCTTCATTCGGGAGGCCAGCTCGCTCACGGCGATCTCGTCGGGGATGAGCACCTTTACAGGGGCCTTCTTGGCGATCTCCAGCTGGAGACGGCGCATCTTCTCCAGCTCCTCCTGGCGGCGCTTGTTGCCGCCGAAGCTGCTGGCCCGGCGCTGGTTGGCGCCCCGGTTGCGGAACTTCTCCCGGCCCGCGTCCATCTGCTTGGTCTTGGACGAGGCGATGCGCTCCAGCTTCTCGTCGTACTTATCCAGGTTCACCGCCCCGCCCTTGCGGGTGTCCACCACCCGCTTCTCCGGCACCCGGCTGGCGGGCCGTTGGGCAGCGGGCTGCTGGGGCTTGGCGGCAGGCTGGGCCTGCTGGGGCGCGGCGGCGGGCTTGCTCTCCGCCTTGGGGGCCTCCGGCGCGGCGCCGGCCTCGGCCTGCTTGGGTGCGTCTGCCTTGGGAGCCTCCTGGGCGGGCTTTGGCTCGTGGTAGACGTCGGCGAAGATGCTCTCGATGCTCTCCACCTGATTGTGCTGGGTCAGGTACTCAAAGATCAGGGAGAGCTCCCTGGTCTCCAGCGCCTGCATAGGGTTCTTGGGGGCCGTGGCGTACTGGGTGAGGATCTCGGTGATCTCCTTGGTGCTCCGATCCAGATCCTTGGCCACATCACGGACGCGATACTTGATATTCAGCAAATGAAGCCACCTCCATTTTGGTGGGACTTGTGCCAATGAGAAAGGGGGAGAGCCTCTCCCGCCCTCTCATTGGTACAAGTCCGGTCAGTTGTTTCTCACGATGGTGCTCATGTCTTCCTGCCCTCTGCGGGAGGCGCGGCCCAGGGCTTGCGGCTCTTGGCCTGGCGGGCCTTTTCCTTGGCGCGCTGCTCCCTGCGGCGGCGATCCTGCTTGGCCGCCTTTTTACCCAGGGTCTCAGCGGCGGCGCCATAGCGCTCCGGGTCGGCCTGAGAGAGCTTTTGGACTGCTGTGGCGGCCAGGCCCATATCGGTGAGGGCCACCACGGCGCAGCTGGCTCTGCCCAGAGCCCCGCCCAGCTCCGCCTTGGTCAGGGGGAGGGTGAGTACAGGGGCGTTGCCCTGCTGTCCCAGGGACTCCGCTTTCCGGCGGGTATTGTCGGCGGCGTCGGAGGCCAACAGGATGACCCGGGCTTTGTGGCCCAGCGCGGCGGCGGCGGTGGGTTCCTCCCCCAGCTCCGCCTTGCCTGCCCTGCGGCAGAGACCCAAAAGGCCGGTGAGGCCGTTATCCATCGCCCTCACCCGCTTTCATCTGCGCCTCCATAGCCTCCCATACCTCGTCGGGGAGGGGGGCGGAGAAGGCCCGCTCCAGAGCCCGGGACTTGCGCACCTTCTTCAAACACTCGGTGCTGGGACACACATAGGCCCCACGGCCCGGCTTTTTGCCCTTGAAATCCAGGGAGACCTCCCCCTCGGGGGAGCGAACCACCCGGATCAGCTCCGGCTTGGGCTTATGCTCCCGGCAGCCAAGGCATTGGCGCACGGGTATTTTTTTTGGCATAAGGGAGTTCCCCCTTTTTTATTCCTCAGCGATGAGGCCGTCCTCTTCCTGGGGGGCATCCCCGTCCAGGGCGGAGGCGGGCTTGATGTCGATCTTGTAGCGGGTGAGCTTGGCGGCCAGGCGGGCGTTCTGCCCCTCCTTGCCGATGGCCAGGCTGAGCTGGTCGTCAGGCACCACCACCCGGCAGCTGCCCTTGCTCTCCTTGTCGGAGAGGGGATCCTCCGGGCTGTCCAGAGTGGTGACGGAGAGGACGTCGGCGGGGGCCAGGGCGGCGGCAATGAACTGCGTAGGATCCTCCGACCACTTGATGATGTCCACCTTTTCGCCCTTGAGCTCGCTGACGATGTTGTTCACCCGCGCGCCCTTGGGGCCCACGCAGGCGCCGATGGGATCCACGTTGGGATCGGCGGACCAGACCGCCAGCTTGGTGCGGCTGCCCGCCTCACGGGCGATGGACTTGACCTCCACGGTGCCGTCGTAGATCTCGGGCACCTCCAGCTCGAACAGCCGCTTCACAAGGCCGGGATGGGTGCGGGAGATGAGGACTTGGGGCCCCCGGGTGGAGCGGCGCACCTCGGCCACATAGACCTTCAGGCGCATGCCCTCGATATACTGCTCCCCCTTGATCTGCTCGTTGGGGGCCAGGTAGGCCTCGGTGAACTCGCTGCCGGAGGTGATGCGCAGGGAACACCCGCCGGTGCGGGGATCGATGCGGGTGATGAGACCGCTGAGGATCTCCTTCTCCTTGGAGGAGAACTCGTCAAAGATCATGCCCCGCTCTGCCTCCCGCATGCCCTGGATGATGACCTGACGGGCGGTCTGGGCGGCAATACGGCCAAAGTCCCGGGTCTTGACCTCCATGGAGATCACGTCACCCAGCTGCACCTGAGGCAGCTTGAGCTGGGCCTCCTCCAGGCTGATCTCGGTGGCGGGGTCGTCCACCTTCTCCACCACGTCCTTTTTCAGATACATCCGGACGGTGCCCTTTTCCTCGTCGGCGTCCACCACCAGGTTGTCCCCGGACTCGGGGTGATCCTTTTTATAGGCGGAGACCAGGGCCAGAGTGATCTTCTCCAGCATATATCCCTTGGGGATCCCCTTCTCCTTCTCGATCAGGTCGATGGCGGTGAAGAACTCGGCCGCGTCCAGCTCATGGGGATTTTGCACATTCTGATTTTTCTTCGGCATAATGATACTCTCCTTTATCCGTCAAACGCGCACGTACAATCTGACCTGCGCCACGTCTTTTTTTGCGAACGTCACGCTCCCAGCGGGAGCGGCGATGGTCACGTCACCCTGTGAGTAGGCCTCCAAAACGCCCACCCAGTCCTTGCGTCCGTCCTGGGCCCGGTAGAGTTTTACCTCCACCTCGCTGCCAACAAAGGCGGCGAAGTGCTCGGGCTTTTTCAGGGTCCGGTCGGCTCCGGCGGAGGAGACCTCAAAGGTGTAGCTGCCCTCGATGGGGTCGGCCTGATCCAGTGCGTCGCTCACCGGGCGGGAGACCGCCTCGCAGTCGTCAATGGATACTCCGCCGGGCTTGTCGATGTAGAGCCGGAGATACCAGACCCCCGCCTCCTTTACATATTCCACGTCCCAGAGGGTACAGCCCTTCTCCTCCGCAATGGGGCGGGCCAGAGCCTCTACAATGTCGGTCACCTTCGCCATAGGCGTCCTCAACCCCTTTTCCATGAAAAAGAGTGAGGAAGAATCCTCACTCTCACCATTACTACCCTTACTATTGTGGCAAGTATACCATATCATGCCATAGAAAGCAAGGGTTTTCCAAAAAAGTTCCATATTTTGTGCGGGCGGTTTCCCATAGACACAAGGGTGCAAATTTCCCTTCGTAAATGAAAATTTTTGCTGTTGCAAAGAAAAAATCTCGGTGATATAATGTTGCCAAATGTGGGGATTTACCCCGCAAATGTAAAGATCTGCTTATTTTTAAGGAGTGACGTGATATGAAACGGATCTCGTCCTTGTTCCTGGCCCTTACCCTGTGCCTGGGTCTTGCCGTGCCTGCCAGCGCGGCAGAGAATGCCGGGTATACCGATCTGGAGGCCCACTATGCCAAGGCGGCGGTGGAGACCTGGAGCGGCTATGACGTGCTCAAGGGCTACCCCGACGGCAGCTTTAAGCCCAACGATCCCGTCACCCGGGCGGAGATGGCTGTGGTGCTGGACCGGGTCATGGGCTATCAGGCCACAGCGGAGAACACCTTCTCCGACGTGCCCGACCGGGCCTGGTATGCCCAGAGTGTCCTCCATCTGGTGGCTGAGGGCATCTTCCAGGGCCGTAAGGCGGGCCAGATGATGCCCAACGCCCCCATTACCCGGCAGGAGGCCCTTGCCGCCCTGGCCCGGGCCATGGCTGTGGAGGAGAGTGGGGAGGCCCCCGGCTTTGCCGACGATGGGGCTGTCTCCTCCTGGGCCATGGGCGATCTGGCCGCCATGAAGGCGGCCGGGTACATCCAGGGGGACAAAAACGGGAATGTCCGCCCCGACGACCCCATCACCCGGGCCGAACTGGTCACCATTTTGGATCGGATGGTTTCCGGCTTTATTAACGCCGACGGCGAGTACACCGAGGACTGCGGGGGCAATCTTGTGGTCAATGCCCAGGACGTGCGCCTGAAGGATATGACTGTTGACGGCGACCTCATCGTGGCCGACGGCGTGGGCGAGGGAGATGTGTACATCGAGGGGGTCACGGTGAAGGGAAATATCATCCTCCGGGGCTGTGGGGAGAACTCCTTCCACATCCTTCCGGGGTGCAATGTGAAGAACATCATCGTCACCAAGACCACCGGGGGCATGATCCGGCTGGTCAATGAGTCCGGCGAGACCATCCCCATGATCTTCGTCAACGACGGCAAGGCCGGGGTGACTTTGGACGGCGACGAGCTGGGCGAGGTGGTCATCGCCTGCGACGCCCCTGTGACCATCGCCGCCAAGAGCGTGAAGACCCTGTCGGTGACCAAGGACGCCAAGCTCACCGTGAACAAGGGCTCCATCGTATCCAGCCTGGAGCTGGCCGAGACCGCCAAGGACGCCCAGGTGACGGTGGAGGGCCGGGTCTCCAAGCTGACCAACGACGCCGGGGTGAAGGTGGACAAGCAGAACGGCGGCAGCGTGGGAGGAAGCTCTTCCGGCGGCAGCTCCTCGGGCGGCTCCAGTTCGGGGGGAAGCTCCTCCGGCGGGAGCACCGCCGCGCCCAAGACCGTTTCGGAGGTGAAGCTCCAGCTCCTGGCCCCCGCCTTCGGCAATATTCCCGACGAGGCCGACGCGCTGGGCGTGGGCTATTCCGCCAAAACGGAGTGGTTCAACGCCGACGGCTCCGAGCCCAGCTACCGCTGGAAGGCGGACAGTACCGCCAAGGACACCTTTACCGCCGACCAGGCCTACCAGGCGGTGGTGAAGCTGAGCCCTGTTACCAACTATGTTTTTGCCGACAGTGTGAAGGTGAACGTCACCGACGGCAACGGCAACGAGTTTGTCCCCGCCAAGTCGGAAAAGAGCGGGAACGACTGGGTGGTGACCATGGTCTATGAAAAAACCGAGCACCGGGAGCCGGTGAGCGGAGTGACTGTCGTGGCCCCGGCGGCGGTGAGCCCGGGGACGACGGCAAAGCTTGAGGTTTCCTATTGGAACAACTTTCTGGTGGATCCGGAGACCTTTTCCTACCAGTGGTATCGGTGTGATAACGCTGAGGGCGGGGGGAAGACCCCTATCACCGGAGCGACGGCCAGAGAATATACTGTCCCCGCCGAAGACACCCGGACCGAGGGGATACTCTACTACTGCTGTGACGTTACCGCCGGGGGGAAGACCTGTCCCTCTGCTGTGAAGGCGGTGGAGATCCGGGACATATTGGACGCCGATACCATCCCGATTCCCACCGTGGGCAGCGAGCTGACAGTGGATGAGAGCGGAAGACGGATGACGGTGGAACTGGGAGAGCTGATGTGCCACAAGGACGTGAGCTATTCGGTGGAGGTCAATGCAAAGGTACAGAAGAAGGACGGCACAGAGCTCGGGGGCAGCGTGACCGTTGTGTACATCGACTCCGATACCATCCCGGAAAACGGGGCGGTGAGCGTGGGACTGGACCTGGTCGACTTTGTGAGCGAGTATGTTTTCACTATGCTCAGGGCAGGACTGTGTTATGATATCGAGCTGGGCGAGGTCACGGTGACAGTACGGCCTGCGCTGCAAAATGCTGAGGTGGCCGATAAGGTGGGGGAGAGGAAGCTGGACATGACCGGGAAGGGAGTCTTCCACGTTTTCTCCACCGGCAGCGGATCTGCCGACGAACCCTGGCAGGGCCCGCCCAAAAGCCTTCAGCTGGTGATCAACGGCTCCACCGGGACGTTTCAGGATAAGACGGATCCGGATCCCGTTCCCACCGGCGTCTATGAGCAGGTGAGGGTGGCCTTCTACATGGGCACTGGCTGGGTGACACCGCTGCCGAGCGGTCAGGACTCCTACTGGAATGGGGCGCTCCCGGTACCGGAAAACTGGCTGGAAGGCTTTGGGACGGGCGAGTCCATGGCCCAGGTCATATGCGCCTTCTATGCCCTCGGGGAGCCCGGCGAGGGGATGAAGGTCTATGGCATGGAGCTGACGAACCTGAACATCATCTTCCAGCCTGGAAACAGCTGAATCGCGAAACAAAAATACCGCCTCTGCCGGACCGATCCGGCAGAGGCGGTATTTTTGTTTATCAGCTGGGAGCTTTACTCCTCCGCGGCCAGGGCCTTGGCGGCCTCCACCGCCTTATCCTGGACGGCGGGGGGCGCGTCCTCGTAGCGGACGAAGTGGAAGGTGAAGGAGCCCCGGGACTGGGTCATGCTGCGCAGGTCGATGGCGTAGCTCATCATCTCGGCCATGGGCACCTCGGCGGAGATGACCTGGTCGCCGTCCCCGGTGGGATCCATACCCATGATGCGGCCCCGGCGCTTGTTGAGGTCGCCCATGATGTCGCCCATGTAGCTGTCGGGCACGGTGACCTTCAGCTCGCCGATGGGCTCCAGCAGCACAGGGCTGCCCTCGGGCATGGCCGCCTTATAGCTGAGCTGGGCGGCGGTCTTGAAGGCGATCTCGGAGGAGTCCACCGGGTGGTAGCTTCCGTCGTAGAGGGTGGCCTTCAAATTCACCACGGGATAGCCCGCCAGGGGGCCGTGGAGCACGGCCTCCCGCAGGCCCTTCTCCACTGCGGGGAAGAAGTTCTTGGGCACGCTGCCGCCGAAGACCTCCTCGGCAAAGACCAGCTCGTCCTCACCGGGGTTGGGCTCGAAGCGGATCCACACGTCGCCGAACTGGCCGGAGCCGCCGGTCTGCTTCTTGTGCCGGCCCTGTTTCTCCACCGGCTTGCGGATCTTCTCCCGGTAGGGGACCCGGGGGGTCTCCAGCTCGGTGTCCACGTTAAAGCGGCTTTTGAGTTTGCTCACCAGCACATCCACCTGGATGTCACCGGCGGCGTAGATGACCATTTGATGGGTCTCGGAATTGTTGACCACATAGAAGGAGGGATCCTCCTCGTTCATCCGGGCAAGGCCCTGGGCCACTTTGTCCTCCTGGCCCCGGGCCTTGGGGAGGATGGCCACGGAGTAGCAGGGCTCCAGGAAGGGGATGGGCTCGATCTTGACCACCTTGCGCGGCTCGCACAGAGTGTCGCCGGTCTTCAGCTTATCCATCTTGGCGATGGCGCCGATGTCGCCGCACTGGAGCTCCTTGACCTCCTCGGCCTTCTTGCCCCGCATGATGTAGAGCCGGCCCAGCTTCTCGGTCAGGCCGGTGCGGGCGTTGACCATGGCCATATCCGGCTTGATGGAGCCGGAGAGGACTTTTACATAGCTGTACTTGCCGTACTGGTCAGAGACCGTCTTGAAGACCACGGCGGCGGGCAGGGCGCCGGGGGCCACCACGAACTCGTCGGCTTCGCCCTCGGCGTTCTCGCCCAGAAGGGGCTGGCCCTCCAGGGGGCTGGGCAGCAGCTCCACGATGGTGTCCAGCAGCATACGGGTGCCCAGACCGGAGATGGCAGAGCCGCAGACCACGGGGAAGAGGGAGAGATCCTTCACGCCCTGCCGCAGGCCCTTGACCATCTCGGCGTAGGTGAAGTCCTCGCCGCCGAAGTACTTGTCCATGAACTCCTCGCTGGTCTCGGCCACGGACTCCTTCAGCGCCTCGTAGAGCTCATCCAGCACGCTCTTTTTGTCCTCGGGTACCTCGATCTCCACGCGCTCACCCTTGTTGCCGACCTCAAAGGCCCGCTTCTGGAGCACGTCGATGATGCCGATGACCTTCTTGTCCGCGTCCCAGATGGGGGCCACCAGAGGGGCGATATTTTTGCCGAACCGCTCCCGCAGGGTGGCGAAGGCGGCGTTATAGTCGGAGTTATCCTCGTCGGTCTTGGAGATGTAGAGCAGCCGGGGCAGATTGCGCCGCTCGCAGTATTTCCACGCCTTCTCCGCGCCCACGCTCATGCCCGACTTGGCCGAGCAGACGATGATGGCGGCGTCGGAGGCCTGGAGGGCCTCCAGAGCCTCTCCGGCAAAGTCAAAGCCGCCCGGGGTGTCCAGCACGTTGATCTTACAGCCGTTGTATTCCACCGGAGCCACAGCCAAAGAGATGGAGATCTGGCGCTTGACTTCCTCGGGATCGTAGTCACACACGGTGTTTCCGTCGGGGATGGAACCCAGACGCAGGGCGCCGCCGGTGAGGTAAAGCATGCTTTCCGCCAGGCTGGTCTTGCCGTTTCCGGCGTGGCCCAACAGACAGATGTTGCGGATGTTTTGCGCGGAATAGCTCATGTGGATCCTCTCCTTATTGTGGGTTTACAGTGGGGTGGCTGGCTGAAAATTTCACTGTTCTTGTCCATTATAACGCAAAGTGGGCGGTATGACAACAAGAAATTTGAGAAAATCGCACAAAATCCATCGGGGCGAAAAAAGGCCCCGGCGCGCACAGGGGCGTTCCGGGGCCTGAGGGGAAACAGAGGTCTGCTTTACACGGAGTCAGCCGCCAGCTTTTGGCGGTGGCGGGAGAGGGATTTCTCCTCCTCCAGATGGGCGCGCATGAGATGCTGGGCGATGACGCCGTCGTGACTTTCGATGGCGTTGTAGATCTTGCCATGGAACAGCAGGGGGCCCTCTTCATACCGCTCGTCCAGATTCTCCGCCCGGAATTGCAGCAGAACGGCGGAGAGGAACTTGTAGATCTCCTCCAAAAGCGTGTTGTGGGAGGCGTGGACGATGGTAAAGTGGAACTCCACGGAGCGATCCCGGGCGGGCAGAGTCTCCTCCTCCTGGAGGGAGCGCCGGATCAGCTCCAGATCCTCCTCGGTGGCCAGAACGGCGGCCTGCGCGGCGGCGTAAGGCTCAATGAGACAGCGAATATCCATCAGCTGGTCAACGGTATCCTCCGAGACGCTCATGCCGAAAAATACCTTGCTGAGCAGGGGGGATATCTCGATGGAGCTGATCTCCATGCCCCGGCCGGGTACATAGCGCACCAGGCCGAGGAACTCCAGGATCTTCAGCGCCTCCCGCACGGGAACGCGGCTGGTGCCGAAATGCTCCGCCAGCTCCCGCTCAGAGGGCAGCACATCCCCCGGCTTCAGCTCGCCGGAGGCCACCAGATCGCTGATGGAAAGAATGATCTTCTCATAAAATTTGTTGGGATAGGGGGCATTCTCTTTTGTGATTGGACTAAACACGTCTCATCAAAACTCCATTGTTTTGTTTTCCGCTGCGTCAGGCGGTCATTCCATGCAGCCGACCGCCGCGGGGATGACCAAGTCCGCGTCGGTCTTCGCCACCACGTCCTCCACGGTGACACCCGGGGCGGTCTCCAGCAGAGTCAGGCCCTGGGGTGTTACCTCCAAAACGCACAGTTCGGTAACAATATACCGCACTTTTTTGTACGCTGTCAAGGGCAGAGAACACTTTTTCAGCACCTTGGAAGCGCCGTCCTTGGTGCAATGTTCCATGGCCACGATGACGGTCTTGGCGCCGGCCACCAGATCCATGGCGCCGCCCATGCCGGGCACCATCTTGCCGGGGACGATCCAGTTGGCCAGATTGCCCTGCTGATCCACCTCCAGGGCGCCCAGGACGGTGACGTCCACATGGCCGCCGCGGATCATGGCAAAGGACATGGCGCTGTCGAAGCAGGCCGCGCCGGGGAGGATGGTGGCCTTCTGGGCGCCGGCGTTGTAGACGTCCTTGTCCGCCTGCCCCTCCTCCGGGGCTCCGCCCAGGCCGATAACGCCGTTCTCGGCGTGGAAATCGATCTCCGCGCCCTCGGGCAGGTAGTTGGCCACCAGCGTGGGCATGCCGATGCCCAGGTTGACCAGATCGCCGTTTTTCAGGAACCGGGCGATGCGGCGGGCGATCAGCTCTCTTCCTTCGCTCATTGGTAATCCGCTCCTTCCTCTGCCAGGACGATGTAATCCACCAGGGGGCCGGGGGTGACCACCTGGTCAGGGGCGATCTCGCCCACGGGGACGATCTGCTCCACCTCGGCGATGACGATATCCGCGGCCATGGCCATGACGGTGTTCATGTTGTGAGAGGTCAGCCGGTAGACCAGGTTGCCCTTCTCGTCCGCCTGATAGGCCTTGATAATGGCCACATTGGCCCGCAGGGGCAGCTCCAGCAGGTACTCCTTGCCGTCGATCTCGATCTTCCGCTTGCCCTCCTCCACGGGGGTGTGCATGCCGGCCTGGGTCAGGGCGCCGCCCAGGCCCGCGCCGCCGCAGCGGATGCGCTCGGCCAAAGTGCCCTGGGGAGAGAACTCCACCTGAAGCTCCCCGGCATTCATCTGCCGGCCGGTCTCCTTGTTGGTGCCGATGTGGGAGGTGATGACCTTCCTGACCTGACGGTTCACCACCAGCTTGCCGCAGCCGTGCTGGGGGTTGCCGGTGGTGCAGGAGATCAGGGTCAGATCTTTGACGCCCTTCGCCACCAACGCGTCGATGACGCACTCAGGGGTGGAGGAGCCAAGAAAATCACCGACCATGATGGTGGCGCCGTCTGTGACCAGCGCGGCCGCCTGCTGCGTCGTAATGATCTTATTCATGGCGCATTGCAGCTCCTTTTCTTTAATATAAATCTCTCAGGCGTTGCCGCCGAGGTTTTCTCCGTAGGGGAGGGCGAAGGCCTCCTCCTGAGACATCTGGAGGTAATCATAGGCCAGCTTGGCGCTGGCGGCGATCATCTTCAGACAGGACTTGCGCCGCTCCACACAGTGGAAGTCCTCGAAACGGCTGCACAGCTCGGCGCAGTCGGTAGAGCCGAACTGCTCCTCGAAGTCGTGGGTCAGCCGGTTATAGCGGCGGTAATACTTCTGGGCGATCTCGGACATACGGCTGTCCTCGCTCACCGCCCAGGGATCGGGGCGGCCATAGACCGCGCCGCAGGCCATCACAATGGCGGACAGGGCGCCGCAGGTGTGGCCGGACAGGCCGATGCCGCCGCCAAAGCCGATGCACATGGCCTGGGTCTTGGGATCCACGCCGGACAGAACGCCGGAACGGAGCAGGGCGTTATACACGCTCTCACAGCAGTTGAGGCCGCCCTTGAAGTTCTCCACGGCCAGATTGCCGCAAAGCTCTCTCAGATTGGTGGCAGGTGTTTCCATAATTGACACATCCTTCTTCAAATTGGTGGCTGATGGAATAAACTTTTGCGGTATACCTAAAAATTCTGCAAAAATGATCGAAAAACATCACGGATATCGTCAAGTATAGGACAAAAGAAGTGGCGTGTCAATACGGCTGGTATACCACAAGAGAAAAAATGTTGATATGTACAAAAATTCGACTGCATTTTTGGTCAAAAATGATATTTTTGAGTTTCTGAACAAAATGATATTGACACTTTCGACGGAAGCGTTTATCCTATTATCAGGCTTTGGTAGCTTGGTATACCAACAATTTTGAGGTGCGTAATATCAGAAAAACATCGCGGTAGAAAGGTTGAGTTATGAGGAAAATCGTTGTGATTGGAGGCGTTGCGGGCGGCGCGTCTGCCGCCGCCCGGCTCCGCCGACTGGATGAACAGGCGCAGATCGTCGTGCTGGAGCGGGGAGAGCACGTGTCCTTCTCCAACTGCTGCTTACCTTATTATTTGAGCGGAACCGTGCCCACCAGCGAGGCGCTGGTGATGATGACCCCCAAGGCGTTCCAGGAGCGGCATAACATTGAGGTCAGAGTCAACAGCGAGGCCGTGGAGATCCTGCGGGAGGAAAAGGCCGTTCTCGTCCGTGAGGCGGGGGGAAGAGAATATAAGGAGAGCTACGATAAGCTGGTGCTGGCCCCCGGCGCAAGGCCGGTGGTGCCCCGGAGCATCCGGGGTGCGGACGCCCCCCATGTGTTCACAGTGCGGAACGTGGGGGATGTGCGCAGACTGAAGGATCATGTGACGCTTCATAAGGTCAGGAATGTCGTGGTGGCCGGCGGCGGCTTCGTGGGCATCGAGGTGGCGGAGAACCTCCGCAGCGCCGGGTTGGAGGTCAGCCTGGTGGAGGGAGCGGAGCAGATCATGGCTCCCTTTGACTACGATATGGTTCAGATCCTCCACAAGGAGCTGATCGACAACGGTGTGGGCCTCTATTTGAGCAGTATGCTCACCGCCATCAACGGCGACAGCGTAGAGCTGCGCCGGGGAGAGGAGACGCTCACCCTCCCGGCGCAGGCGGTGGTGCTGGCTGTGGGCGTGGCGCCGGAGACAGAGCTTGCCTCCAAGGCCGGCCTGGAGCTGGGCAGCCGGGGGATCAAGGTGGATCACAACTACCGCACCACCGACCCGGACATCTACGCCGTGGGCGACGCGGTGGAGTACTTCGACCGGATGAACCGGCGCTCCGGCGCCCTGGCCCTGGCGGGGCCCGCCCAGCGGCAGGCCCGGGCGGCGGCGGATCATATCTGTGGAAAGTTCAGCGGCAACAGGGGCTATATCGGCTCCTCCTGCCTGCGGGTCTTCGCCCAGAACGCCGCCTGCACCGGCATGAACGAAAAGGCGGCGAAGGCCGCCGGGATCCCCTGCGAGGTGGCCTATGTTTTGCCTGCGGATAAAGTGGGTATTATGCCAGAGAGCCACTATATGGCCTTCAAACTGATCTTTGAAGTTCCCACAGGCCGCATCCTGGGCGCCCAGGCCATTGGAAAAGGCGACGCGGTGCGCAGGATCGACGTGATCGCCACCCTCATCACCATGAACGGCACCCTGGAGGATCTCAAGGAGCTGGAGCTGTGCTATTCCCCGGTCTATGGCACCGCCAAGGACGTGGTGAATATGGCGGCTCTGGTGGGCCTGAATCTGCTCAACGGCGAGTATGAGCAAGTGCGCTTGGATCAGGTCAGAGCTCTGGTGGAGAGCGGGGCCTATATCGTAGATGTGCGGGAGAAGGCGGAGTATGACGCCGGACACCTGAAAAACGCGGTGAATATCCCCCTGTCTCAATTCCGGGAGCGCCTGGCCGAGGTGCCCAGGGACGTGCCGGTCTATCTCCACTGCCGCACCTCCCAGAGAAGCTATTACGCCCTGTGCCAGCTGCGGGGCAACGGATACCGGAACGTGAAGAACATCAGCGGCTCCTTCCTGGGCGTGTGCCTCTATGAGTACTACAATGATCAGACCCAGGGCCGGACGCCCATTGTAACGGCTTATAATTTCAAATGATATTGAAATGGCCTTCCTGTTCTTGCCTATTGACAGAAAGGTCGAAATCGAATATCATAAAAATAGAAAGAAAATAAAACCAAATTTCATACAATGAAATAGTTAAGGCGTTTCATTTTGGTGTTTGCCGCTTCGGCGGGAAATATAAAACAATCAAGTGAAGGAGAAATCAAAAATGAAAAAGAGAGTATTTTCGCTGATCCTTGCTGCAACGATGGCTCTGTCTCTGGCCGCCTGCGGCGGCGGCAGCGCTAACACGCCTGCTCCCGTGGAGTCCAAGGCTGCCGAGCCCGGCACGCCTACCACTGAGATCCCCAAGATGACCATTAAGCTCACCCAGCCCCAGCCCATCGGCACCCCCGAGGATCTGGCCTGCCTTGAGGTCAAGGCGAAGCTGGAGGAGCTCTCCGGCGGCAACATCACCGTGGAGTACTATCCCGCCGGCCAGATCGGCTCCATCCCTGAGTCCATCCAGAGCGTGCAGATGGGCGTGACGCAGCTGGCCATGGGCCCCTGCGCCATCATCGCCTCCTACTGCGAGGACGCCGCCATGGTCGACCTGCCCTACCTGCTGCCCCAGGACACCAGCATCATCAGTGAGGTCATGAACGACGAGATCGGCCAGGAGTTCATGGGCCGCCTGGGCGACGTGGGCATCCACGGCCTGGGCGTGTGGTTCGCCGGCTTCCGTCAGATGACCTCCAACCGCGACATCAACAGCGTGGCCGACATGAAGGGTCTGAAGATGCGCATTATGGAGTCCAACATCCTCACCGATACCTACAACGCCCTGGGCGCTCAGCCCATCGTGGTGGCTTACGCCGATACCTACAACGCTCTGTCCAACGGCACCGTTGACGCTCAGGAGAACCCCGCTCAGTCCACCTACACCATGAACTTCCACGAGGTGCAGAAGTACGTCGTTGAGACCTACCACGACGCCCAGGTCCACGTGCTCATGGCCAACAAGGCCTGGTTCGACGGCCTGGACGCCGCCACCCAGGAGATCGTCATTGAGGCCGAGAAGGCCGGCCGCGCCGTTCTGGACGCTGAGCTGCCCGACTACACCCAGGAGTGCATCGACGGCATGGTGGCCTCCGGCTGCGAGTACCACAAGTTCACCGACGAGCAGATCGCCGAGTTCAAGGCCGCTACCGCCTCTGTGTACGACAAGTTCATGACCACTGACTGGCGCAAGGACTTCGTGCCCCGCCTGCAGGCCGCTTTTGACGCCGCTGTGGCCGCCAAGGGCTGAGAAATTACTGACCCAAGCACTTTTTTGGAGTGCCAGGAGGCGCTTGCCGCCTCCTGGCACTTGCTAAAAGGGAGGAAAAAGCATGTCTAAACTTATGAAGCTGCTGGTCGCCCTGGAGAAGACCATTATCGGTGCATGCCTGGGCCTGGCGGTCATCGTCATTATGATCAGCGTCATTGGCCGGCGTATCGGCTCCGCCCCGCCCTGGGCGGAGGAGGTGGTGCGCTACCTGATCATCTGGATCACCTTTATCGGCAGCGGCGTGTGCTTCCGCCGGGGCGCCCACTACGGCGTAGACGTGATCCGCAGAGTAAACAACCCCGGTTTCCAGAAGTTTATCGGTTCCTTTGTGATCCTGGTTTCCATGGTCTTTGCCGCGCTCCTGGTGGTTTTCGGCGGAAAGTACACCATGTTCGCCATGTCCTCCGGGCAGAAGACCGCCGCCCTGGGCTGGCCGATCTGGATCGTGTATATCTCGGTTCCCATCGGCGGCGTCCTCGTGATCCTGCATCTGATCGAGGTGTTTTGCAGCGAGGTTCTGGGCATTTACACCATCGAGGAATAAGGAGGAGAGAAACTGATGGTACCTATTTTGCTCATTTGCCTGCTGGTGCTTTTTGTCAGCAGCGCGCCTATCACAGTGGCGCTGGGCCTTTCCGGCTTTGCGTCCCTTCTGCTGGGTTCTGACATTGAACCCATGGTGGTCATCCAGCGCATGGTGGGAGGCATCGACTCCTTTCCCCTGATGGCTCTGCCCTTCTTCATCCTGGCCGCCAACCTGATGGCCACCGGCGGCCTGTCCAAGCGTCTGCTTAATTGGTGCCGTGCCCTCGTCGGCCATGTCTGCGGCGGTATTGCCATGGCCACGGAGGTGGCCAGCATGTTCTTCGGCGCCCTGTCCGGCTCCAGCCCCGCCACCATCATCGCCATCGGCAAACTGATGTACCCCGACCTAATAGAGAAGAAGTACCCTAAGAGCTTCATCGGCGGCCTGCTGGCTTCCTCTGGTTCCGTGGCCCTCATTATCCCCCCCAGCGTCACCATCATCATCTACTGCACGGTGACTGGCGCCTCGGTGGGTAAGTGCTTCATCGCGGGCATCACCGCAGGTCTCATCTTCGGCGTGAGCAGCCTGGTGTATATCTACTTCTACTCCAAAAAGCACAACCTGCCCAAGGACGAGAAGGCCACCAAGGGTGAGCTGTGGAAAGCGACCAAGGACGCCTTCGCCGCGTTGATGGTGCCCGTGATCATCCTGGGCGGCATCTACTCCGGCCTGTGCTCCCCCACCGACGCCGCAGCTCTGTCCGCGGTGTACGCTATGATCGTGGGCCTGTTCATCTACCGTGAGATGAAGCTCAAGGACGTGTGGAAGGTTCTGGTGGACTCCGCCGTGGGCGTATCCCAGGTGCTGGTACTCATGACCTCCGCCACGGTGCTGGGCTGGGTGCTCACGGTGAGCCAGCTGTCCAACACCCTGACCACCGCCCTGCTGGGCAACGTGACCAACAAGTTCCTGTTCCTGCTCATCATCAACCTGATCCTGCTGGTGTTCGGTATGTTCATGGACGGCTCTGCCTCCATCCTCATCGTGGCGCCTCTGGTGTTCCCTCTGGCCACTGCCATGGGCGTCAATCCCGTCCACCTGTGCCTCATCATGATCTCCAACCTGGCCATCGGCATGTATACCCCGCCCTTCGGCATGAACCTGTTCGTCACCAGCGACATTACCAAACAGGATCTGGTGGAAATGCTGCCGGGCGTGTGGCCGTTCCTGGGTATGAACCTGGCGGCCCTGGCCGTTATTACCTATTGCCCTGACGTTATCATGTTCCTGCCCAATCTGGTCGGCTAAATCCGCACCGAATAAGAGCCTGCGGAAAAGAAATCATTTCTGGGAGGTTTTACTATGTTAGAGCTGCGTGACCAAATTGCCATTCAGAACCGCCTGCAAAGCTGTATGGAGAAGGCCGGCTTGGACGCTATGATCCTCACCACGCCGGAAGTCATTTTCTATGCCACCGGCTTTGCCAGCCAGTTTTTGTACCAGTCCAACAACATCGGCCTCACTGCCGCCGTTGTGCCCAAGACGGGCAAGATCAGCCTGATCTGCAACGAGTTTGAGAAGCAGACCGCTGTCTCCAGCTGCAAGGACATTGATATTATCTCCTACCCCATGTGGATCTATATTGAGGACTATGCCACCGACGATGCGGCGGAGAAGCCCGCCCAGCCCGACCTGAACCAGACCTTCCGTATGGCGGCTGAGGTCATCAAGGACAAGTTCCCCAACGCCAAGGTGGGCGCGGAGGAGGAGCGGATCTCCCATACCAAGTGGGAGTTCCTCCAGACCCAGTTCCCCGGCAAGCTGTCTGACTGCGCCGCCGTTCTGGTGGAGTCCCGTATGATCAAGACCCCTTGGGAGATCAGCGTGCTGCGCCGGGGCGCCGAGATCTCTGAGGTGGCCATGTACAAGACCGCCCACGAGATCACCCCGGGCATGACTGAGGCTGACGTGATGCGCCTGTTCAAGATGAACTGCCAGGCCCAGTCCTCCGACGTGATGGATATTCTTCAGGCCCACACCGTGGCCGGCGACTTCGCCCCCGCCATCGTGCCCCGCCACAACCGTCTGCGCCTGGGCGACGTGATCCGGTTGGACGGCGGCCCCATCTATTGCGGCTACGGCTCCGACCTGGCCCGTACCTTCGTGCTGGGCAACTCCACCGACAAGCGCCGGGAGGAGATCTACGAGATCCTCTGGAAGGGCAACCGGGTGGCCCAGAACATGCTGGGCCCGGGCGTGAAGCTGTGCGACGTGTTCAATGCCGTTCAGGCCACCATCAAGAAGGACATCCCCGGCTTCAAGCGGGGCCATCACGGCCACTCCATCGGCTGCAACCGCTTCACCGAGGAGGCCCCCTTCATCTCCGGCACTGAGACGCTGGAGTTCCAGCCCGGCATGGTCTTCTGCCTGGAGATGCCCTACTACAGCAGCAAGAACCACAGCTTCAACATTGAGGACACCTTCACCATTACCGAGACCGGCGTGGAGTTCTTCACCCATGCCAACGAAACCCTCTATCTCTAAGAAGGAAGGATCAAAATGGCGGTCAACAAAGAATTTTTTGATCAGTACGTAGAGCGGCGCGGGACCCGCAGCATCAAGTGGGACGGCTGCAACGCCAAGTTCGGTGTGGATCCCAGCGTGGAGATGATCCCCATGTGGATCGCCGACATGGATTTCCGGTGCGATCCCCGCATCGTGGCGGCGGTGACCAAGAAGGCCCAGGAGGGCGTTTACGGCTACTGCGTCAAGCCGGAGAGCTTCTACGAGGCCATTATGAGCTGGGTCTCCCGCCGCTATCACTGGGAGGCGAAGCGGGAGTGGATCGTCTTCACCCCCGGCGTCATTCCCGGCTTTACTCTGGCCATCCAGGCCTTCACCAACCCCGGCGACGGCATCATCGTCCAGACCCCGGTGTATTACCCCTTCATGGACGAGATCAAGAACAACGGCCGGGTCATGGTGGAGAACACCCTGGTGCAGAAGGAAAACGGCAGCTATGTCATCGACTTTGACGACCTGGAGAAGAAGGCGAAGGAGCCCTCTACCAAGCTGATGATCGTTTCCAATCCCCACAACCCCGTGGGCCGGTGCTGGACGCCGGAGGAGCTGGAGCGGGTGGGCAACATCTGCGCCGACAACGGCGTGATCGTAGTCTCCGATGAGATCCATGCCGACCTGATGATGAAGGGCTACCACCACACCGCCATGTGCAGCCTGTCCGAGAAGATCCGCCAGAACACCATCACCAACTACGCGCCCAGCAAGACCTTTAACCTGGCGGGCCTCCAGACGGCCTACACCATCATCCCCAACGACAGGATCCGCGCCGCCTATGAAGGCCAGCTCAACGCCAACCGGATCTTTAACATGAACTGGTTTGGCCCCGTGGCGCTGGAGACGGCCTACAACGAGTGCGAGGACTACGTGGAGGAGCTGTGCGCCTACATCGACGCCAACAAGCACTACTTCAACGATTACATCAAGAAGAACCTGCCTCAGCTGAAGGTCACCGAGCTGGAGGCCACCTATCTGACCTGGGTGGATTTCCGGGGCACCGGGATGACCACAGAGGAGATCGAGCACTTCATCGCCCATGAGGCCCACATCGGCGTGGACATGGGCACCTGGTTCGGCACCGGCGGCGCGGGCTTCCTGCGCTTTGCCCTGGCCTGCCCCCGCTGCATCGTGGAAAAGGCGCTGGATCAGCTGAAGACCGCTCTGGAAAACCATCAGAAGGCCTAAAGCCTTCGCAAGACCTTTTGCCGGCGGGCACAGCGCCTGCCGGCACGTAAAAAAGTCAGGTGTCCTGGCCCCGGCAGTCCGACCTGCTGGGCGCCAGGTAACCATACCTGCCCAGGTGGGCAAAACCTCTCTGTCGGCACAGGGGCGGGTGGAGCATCGTGCTCCACCCGCCCCTGTGCATATTCAGGAAAAGAAAAGCCGCCGTGATTTCTATCACGGCGGCTTTTTTGTTTGGCTCAATCCTCTGTCCCATCCCCCAGCCAAGTCACCGTGGCGTCGGCCTTGTCCACGGTGTAGCGGAGGGTCTCGCCGCCCTCGCTGTCCCGGTACTCCAGGAAGAAGAGGGCCTCGTCCTCCCCTGTGAGGGTGATGGAGCCGGAGACCCCGGTGGGACTGTTGACGGCGTAGACGATGGCGTCGCCCTCGGGAGGGGAGAGCAGCTCCACATCCCCTACAAATTCGTAGATATAGTTGGCCAGGGCGGTCACCGCCTCCTCGGCGGTCACCGGTGGGGCGCTCATCAGGGAGGACGGCTCCTCCACCCCGTTGTCGGCCGCCGGTGGGGCGCTCATCAGGGGGAGCTGCCCGTCCGTCTCGCTGGCGGTCACCGGCTGCTCCTCCGTCTCGCTGGGGGCGATGGCGAAGAACATCCGGGGGGCCACCATGCCGCTTTCCTCCACAGGCTCGAGATCCGGCTCCGCTGGAACCTCGCCGGGGTTGGCCGCCGTCTTGGCCTGGATGGCGGCCGGCTCGTCCGAGGCGTTGGAAGTGCCGGTGTAGCTGCCGCTTTCGGCCGGGGATGTGCTATCAGAAGGAGCGGAGATGGACATGGGGGCGGGCTCGGCCGCCCTTGCGATGCTCACCGACTCGTCGCCGGTGGAGGCGATCTCGGGGACGGAGGCGGCGGCAGCTGTACTCTGATCCGCCGTATTGCCGTTCGGCGCCGTCTGCATGGGATCGGCGGAGCTTGCGTCCCCGAAACTGCCGGTTCTCCAGCTCCACCCTGCGGCGACAATAAGGGCCAGCACGGCGGCGGAGGAGAGCAACTTTTTCCAGTGGAAGGACTTTTTTGCGGGGAAGGCGGTCACATTGCTGCTGCCCACAGCGGCCATAATGGTTTCACTCAGGCTCTGGGGCGGCGCGGCCGGGGGCAGGGAAGCGAGGCCGACGTGCAGCCTGGTCAGCTCCTCCATAAGGGCGCGGCACTCCGGGCACTGCGCCAGGTGGGCGTCCAGCTGGGCGCGCTGCTGGGGGGAGAGCTCCCCGTCGATGGCGGTGCTGATGTGCTCAATATAATCTTCACAGCGGGACATTTCTCTCCCCTCCTTTCTAAAGCAGTTAATCTTTGGACGACGGAGCTCCGAAAAAGTTCCCTGACCTCACGAGAAAATCCCGCAGGGCCATCCGGGCCCTGGCGATCCGGGACTTGACGGTGCCCTCCTCCAAGTCCAGACACCGGGCGATCTCCTGATAGGAAAGCCCCTCCAGCTCCCGCAGGAGCAGTACCTGCCGGTGCTCCGGGGAGAGGGCGGAGAGCCCCTCCTGAAGAGCCCTGTGGGCCTCCTGCCGCTCCAGCTCCCGCTCCGGGGAATAGCGGTGGTCGGGGATCTGGGCCTGGTGATCCTCCTCCTCGTCCTCCACGGTCATGGATACAGTTTCCTGCCGCCGCGCCCGGCGGAGGAAGTCGATACAGGCGTTGGAGGTAAGACGGTAGAGCCAGGTGGAGAAGGAGGCGTGACCCTGGAACCGGGCAAGGCCCTTCCAGGCGTTGAGGAAGGCCTCCTGGGTGAGATCGGCGGCATCATCAGGGTTGCCCGTCATGCGGTAGGCCAGGTTGTACACCATGGTCTGGTTGGCTGTCACCAGTTGGGCAAAGGCGTTCTGGTCGCCCGACCGGGCGGACTGGATCAACTCTGCTTCTGTCATCGATCTCACCTCCTCGTCCTCGCAAGCTACGTATCCCTCGTTCAGCCGCAAGCGGCAGAACTCGCTCACTTCGCTGCTCGTCCTCTCCCCAGAAAACCGCAAAGCGGTTTTCTGGGGCTCGTTTTTATTCCTCAGAGTCTTTTAAGTCTCTTTTAATACCCTTTGTTATCTCGTAGATCTGCTCCAGGGTCTCCACCTTGCAGATCTGCTCCTTATAATACCCTGCGTAGGGCACGCCCTTGAGATACCAGGCGTAGTGCTTTCGGGCCTCCAGGCAGGCGATGTGCTCGCCCTTGTGCTCCGCCGCCAACTGGATCTGCCGCACCGCCGTGTCGCAGCGCTGGGCCAGAGGCGGCCGCTCTGGGATGGGCCGGCCTGCCAGGGCGGCGGCGCACTGCTGGAAGAGCCAGGGATTGCCGAAGGCCCCCCGGCCGATCATCAGCATCTCGCAGCCCGTCCTCTGGAGAATGTCCACCGCGTCCTTGGGTGAGAATACGTCCCCATTGGCGATGACCGGGATTGACACCGCCTGGGCCACCTCCCGGATGGCGTTCCAGTCGGCGGTACCGGAGTACATCTGCACCTTGGTGCGGCCGTGGACAGCGAGGGCGGCGACCCCCGCCCCCTCCAGCCGCTTTGCCAGCTCTACCGCGTTGAGGTGGCCCTTGTCCCACCCCAGACGGATCTTGACAGTGACAGGCTTTTCTCCCGCTCCCCGCACCACGGCGGCGGCCACCTGGGCCGCCTTGACGGGATCCCGGGCCAGGCCGGAGCCATCTCCGCTGTTGCACACCTTGGGCACAGGGCAGCCCATATTGATGTCGATGACGTCCGCGCCGGAGTACTCGCCCGCCAAAGCGGCGGCCTTTTCCATGCACGGCGCGTCGCTGCCGAAGATCTGCACGGCGGCGGGGTGTTCCCCCGCTCCCAGCTTCAGCAGGGGAAGGGTCTTTTTGTCCTGGTAGCAGAGGGCCTTGGACGAGACCATCTCGCTGACGGTGTAACCCGCCCCCAGCTCCCGGCATATGGAGCGGAAGGCCAGGTCGGTGACGCCGGCCATAGGGGCCAGAGCCAGGGGGGAGGGGATGTCTACATTGCCGATCTTCACGCTGCGATCTCCTGTTCTTATATAAGTAGGGTAATTGTAGCATGAAATATGTTGTTTTGCAATGAAGAAAAGGACTGTCCGGACAGTCCCCAGCTTTCTACATATTATTTCCAAAATTTGGATTATACTGTCTCCTAAGCAGATCGTTACATAGGAGGAGACCACAATGGCGACGAAGTGGAGGAGCAGGACGCGGCAGATGGGCGGCGCCCTGGAGGAGACCGGCAGGGCGGCGTTGGAGCTTCCCGTATTGACCAAGCTGGCGGAGCACGCCATACGCTTCCTGCTGGGGGCGGTGCTGGCGGGGGGCGGACTTTTTGGGGGCTACGCCCCCTTCGGCGTGGGACTGGTGGCCTGCTCGGGGCCGGGGAGCGGCGGGCTGTGCGCCCTATTGGGGGCCTGCTGGGGCTATCTGGTCTTTCAGGGCTTTTCGGAGGGGCTGCGCTGCGCCGCCGCCTGTGTGCTGGTGTTTTCCATTGGCTTTGCCTTTTACGACGTGGGGGTTTGCAGGAAGAGCTGGTTTATGCCCCTCATGGCGTCCGCCATGGACGCGGTCACCGGCTTCGTCTACCTCAGCGACGCGGCCTGGAGGGCGGATCGGGTGGTATTTTTCATCAGCGAGGTGATCCTGGCTGGGGGTTCGGCCTACTTTTACCGGGTGGCCTTCTCCTCCTGGCAGCGGCAGGAGGAGAAAAACCTCAGCTCCCGGCAGACGGTGAGCCTCTTTTTCCTCATGGGCACCCTTTTGGTGTCCCTGGCGGGGGTGACCTTTTTTGACGGGCTGTCCCTGGGTCGGGTGACGGCGGTATTGCTGGTGATGGCCGTGGCCCGGGTGGGCGGCGCCCAGATGGGAGCCGCCGCCGGCGTGACGGGGGGACTGGGGATGGATCTGGCCATGGGGGGGATGCCTTTCTACGCCATGGCCTACGGCTTTGCCGGCCTTCTTATGGGGGCGGGACGGAAGCAGGGACGGTTGTTCGGCGTGCTGAGCTACGCTGTGGCCAACGCTGTGGCGGTGCTCTGGAGCTGGGACGCGCAGCCCCGGCTGTCCGGTATTTACGAGGTGTTCATCGCCTCAGTCCTCTTTCTGCTTATTCCGGAGGGGTGGCTGCGGCGGCTGGCCGCACTGGTCACCCGGCAGGAGGAGAAGGAGGGCCAGCGCAGGGCGGCACAGCACGTCCGGCAGCGGCTGGAGGCCACGGCTGACGCCTTCCGCCAGCTGCGCGGCAGTCTGCGCGCCGCCTTCCCCAAGGACGCGCCCAACGACGGCGATCCCTCCGTCGTCTTTGACCGGGCCGCCGAGCGGGTGTGCCGCCGGTGCGCCCTGCGCAGCGCCTGCTGGGAGCAGGATTATGTGAGTACCTTTAACGCCCTCAACGACGCCCTGGGGGCCATGCTGGAGCGGGGGAAGGGGGAGGCAGGAGATTTTCCCGGCTGGTTTGCCAGCCGGTGCGTCCACTTTTCCGAATTTTTGCGCGCCGCCAACGAAGAGATGGTGGCCCTGCGCTACCGGCGGCAGTACCAGGCCCGGATACGGGAGAGCCGGGGCGCGGTTTGCCGGCAGTATGAGACCCTGGCGGACATCCTCACCGCCTCCGCCCTGGAGCTGTCCACGGAGCTCACCCCGGATCCCAACCGGGAAAAGCGCCTGCGGCGGCACCTGGCGGCCCTGGAGATAGAGGGGGAGACGGCGGTATATTATGACCGCTCCGGCCATCTGCGGCTGGAGGTGGCCGGAGAGGGGGCGGAGACCCTGAGCTCGGAGGAGGAGATAAGCAGGCTCTCCGAGCTGATGGCAGTCCCCCTGCGCCTGGAGGAGTCCGGCGGTCACCGCACCGTTCTGGTTCAGTCTGAGCCGCTGATGGCCATGGCGGCCCTGGCCGCCCGCCGCCGGGAGGGGCAGCGGGAGAGCGGGGACACGGGAACCTGGTTCAAACGGCCTGACGGCAGCCTCTTTGTCCTTCTCTGTGATGGCATGGGCAGCGGCCAGGCGGCCCACCGGGAAAGCGGCCTGGCGGTGCGGCTGCTGGAGGAATTTCTGCGCTCCGGCATGGACAGCGCCGCCGCCCTGCGGACGGTGAACTCTGCCTTGGCGCTGAAAAATGAGGAGAGCGGGGCCTTTACCACGGTGGATCTGCTGCGCCTTGACCTCTATACCGGCTCCGGCGAGATCTGCAAGCTGGGGGCGGCGCCCACTTATATCCGCAAGGGGACGGCGGTGAGCCGTCTCAGCGGCGCGGCCCTCCCGGCGGGCCTGGCCGACGGGGACGGCGTGGGCCCCGATGTGACCGCCCTGGCCCTGGAGCCCGGGGACTGGGTGCTGCTGGTCAGTGACGGGGTAGCCGACGGCGAGGACGACGGCTGGGTGCGGGAGCGCCTGGAAAAATTTGACGGGCACAGCCCCAAAGAGCTGGCCCGTCAGGTGATGGAGGAGAGCGAAAAACGGGTGGGCTCCGCCGACGACCGCACGGTGGTGGTCATCGGGGTGCGCAGCCGCACAGAGGCACGGGAAAAGGGCGCGGATTAAAGGGTCAGACTGTCGATGAACTGCCGGGCGGTGCGGGGGGAGCGGCCGGGATGCCGGGCGTCCCAGCGAACCGCCTGAGCGGTCAGCTCCTCCCTGGAGAGGGTGAGGCCGGCCCGCCGGGCCAGATACTCCACCAGCTCCAAATACTCTCCCTTGGGCAGACCCAGGTAGGGGATGCGCAGGCCGAAGCGGTCGGCCAGGGCGGTCTTCTCCTGGATGGTCTCATCCCGATCCACCTCGTCCCCGGCCCGGTCGGAGAAGGTCTGCCGCACCAGATTGCGGCGGTTGGAGGTGGCGTAGACCGCCACATTGGCGGGGCGGGGCTCCAGAGCGCCCTCCAGGATGGTCTTGAGTACGCCGTAGGTCTTGTCGTCCTGGTCGAAGGCCAGGTCGTCGATGAAAAGGATGAATTTCTGCCGCCGCCCGGCCAGGGTGCGGATGAGCTGGGGCAGGGTGGCAAGGCCGTCCTTGGAGACCTCCACCAGGCGGAGCTCCTGTGTTCCGGGCAGGGACAGCAGGGATTTCACTGTGGCCGACTTGCCGGTGCCGCTGTCGCCGAAGAGAAGCACGTTGTTGACCCGCCGGCCCGCCAGGAGGGCCCGGGTGTTCTCCTCCACCTGGGCGCGCTGGAGCCGGTAGCCCATAAGCTCCTCCTGGGCGGGGGCATCGGGGCGTTCCACCGGCAAAAGCCGGTCGCCCTCCCACAAAAAGGCCCGGCAGTGGGCAAAGGGGCCCGCACCATGGAAACGGTACCATTCCCGGAGCTTCTCAAAGGAGATCAGCGGATAGGGCTCCCAGAGGGGCAGACTGGCGGCGGCCCCCCGGGCTTCGGCGGGAAGGAGCCTGACCGCCTCCTCCCGCAGGGAGGCGGCGTCCAGGGCGGACAGCGCCGCCAGGGTCTCCAGATCCCGGCGGGCGCACTCGTCCAGCGCGGGGGTGGAGCGATCCTGGGCCACGGCGTTGGGCCAGTGGCCGTCGCTGTGGAGCAGCCAGTGCTCCAGCCAGACGCCGGGGGAGTCGAATCCCTTCTCTCCCAGTGAATACAGAAAATCGCCCCAGGCGGACAGCACCGGCTCGCCGGCCCGGCTGTCCAGGGCGGACAGCAGCCTGCATGCGGCGGCCATGGGGGCCTGGGCAAGTATGTCCCGGCAGGCGGTGAGGCTTTCCAGCCGGCCCTTCAGTTCCGAGCGTTCCATAACGTTCCTCCGGTAGATTTTTGAGGTATCGGTATCCTAATCATAAAAGGTTTTGCCAGTCCTGTCAACTTAAAAACCGGAGAAAAGGGAAGCTGGAGCGGGCGGGCCGGTGAGGGGAAAGACCGGGTCAAGACAAAGTGCACAAAAAATGAACTTGATTTCAGGTAAAATCCAACAAAGTGTTCGGAAAAACGCAAAAATCAATTGACAAACCGGTTTCATAGATTTAGGATATAGGCAGAAATCACCAAGTAAGGGGGTCGGAGCCCATGTCAGGAGGCCGCCCTGGACGGGAAAACCGCGTAACCATCGACCAGGTGGCGGCGCAGGCCGGTGTGTCCAAGACCACCATTTCCCGCTATCTCAACGGAAGATACGACGCCCTTTCCTCAGAGACCCGGGAGCGGGTGCGGGAGGTCATCGAGCGGCTGAACTACCGGCCCAATCGGATGGCTCAGGGCCTGAAGGCCCGAAACAGCAGACTTCTTGGCTGTTTGGTCAGCGATATCTCCAGCCAGTTTTCCGCCCTCATCATCAAGGGCGTCAACAGCGTGTGTCTCTCAGCGGGCTATCAGCTCCTTCTGGTGGACAGCGGCGACGACCCGGAGCGGGAGCGCTCCGCCATCCGGGATCTGCTGGAAAATCAGGTGGACGGGCTCATCGTCAACACCACCGGCCAGAACGATGAATACCTCATTTCCCTGCATGAAAACGGTGTACCTCTCGTGCTGGCCGACCGGTGCCTCTCGGCCCCCGGCGTACTGGATACGGTGGCCACCGAGAATTACCACATGACCTACCAGTGTATCGCCTACTTACGGACTCTGGGCTATGAGCAGATCGCCTTCTTCACCCAGGGCAATGAATACGTGACCCCCCGTATCCTTCGCTATCAGGGATACTCCGACGCGCTGAAGGACAGCTTCGGAAGCCGGGGCCACGAGTGGCTGTGCCAGTTCCGGCCCGATGACAAGAACGCCTGTGTGCGCATGCTGGACGCCTTCCGGGCCCAGTTCCCCGGCCAGCGGCTGGCGGCCTTCGCCGTCAACGGCCAGGCCATGCTGGGCCTTCTGCAGGGCATCCAGGCTGCCGGTATCCAGATCGGTTCCCGTTTCGGGGTGTGCGGCTTCGACGACTGGGGCTGGGCCTCTCTGATCCCGCCGGGGATCACCACTATCACCCAGGACTCCTGGATGGTGGGCCGCCGCGCCGCAGAGCTTTTGATGGAGCGCATCGCCGGGGAGGGCCCCGATTACCCGATCTACGAGGAGCTGCCCAACCGCATGGAGGTTCGGGGCTCCACCACCAGAGGGGATTGATCTCCTTTTTGCAAAAGGCGTACGCCTTTTGCGCTGTTTCCCCACCGGGGAAACAAGCGTTTTTGGGGCAGTTTGCCGCCCCGCAGCTGTGGTTGCCTCCGGTGTAAGCCGGTTTGCAATAAAGAATTTAAGGAGGAACAAGAACATGAACAAGAAATCTGCCCTTGCGATGCTCCTCGCCGGCGCGATGAGCCTGTCCCTGGCCGCCTGCGGCGGCGGTTCCAGCAACACGCCCGCTCCCGCTGAGTCCAAGGCTGCTGAGCCCGCTCAGTCCCAGGCCGCTTCCGACGGCGCCAAGGTGGGCCAGACCGTTTTGAAGCTGGCCTTCAACCAGACCATGGAGAACCCCGAGGCCAAGACCATCGTGGATCTGAGCGACAAGCTCTACGACGCCACCGAGGGCCGTTATTCCATCGAGGTCTATCCCTCTGAGCAGCTGGGCTCCCAGGCCGAGTCCCTGGAGCTGGTCCAGAACGGCTCCATCGAGATGGCTATCGTGGCCAACTCCATCGTGGAGGGCGCCAACTCCGACTTCGCCATCATCGGCACTCCCTACATCTATGACTCCATCGACCATCAGCTCAAGCTCTTCCAGAGCGGCAAGCTGGACGACCTGTTCGCCAGCACCGCCAGCAGCGGCTTCACCGTGCTGGCCGCTTACAGCCTTGGCCCCCGCTGCCTGTACACCAAGGAGCCCATCACCACTCCCGAGCAACTCTCCGGCAAGAAGATCCGCGTCATGCAGTCTGAGACCATGATCAACATGATGAACGCCATGGGCGGCGTGGGTACCGCCATGGGTCAGGGCGATGTGTACTCCGCCATCCAGTCCGGCACTCTCGACGGCGCTGAGAACAACATCATCACCTACACCGACCTGCTCCAGTACGAGGTCGCTCCCTACTACACCCTGACCAACCACCTGATGATCCCCGACGAGCTGATCATCAACAACGACGTGCTCGCCGGCATGAGCGAGGCTGACCAGAAGGCCCTCAAGGATCTGTCCACCGAGTCCGTGGGCGTCATGTTCGACCTGGCCGAGCAGCTGCGCAACGAGTACTTCGATAAGGTTCAGAACGAGTTCGGCGTCACCGTGACCGAGGTCGACATCAAGCCCTTCCAGGATCGCTGCCAGAGCCTGATCGACGACGTTGCCAACCGCAACGACATGACCAAGTCCGTTTACGAGGCCATTCAGTCCCTGCGGTAATTTCAGCGGGACTGGAACGAGGGAATCGTGACAGAGAGAGGCCCGCAGGATCCTGCGGGCC
>NZ_CALPCU010000015.1:0-58627 GCF_943193085.1 Vermiculatibacterium agrestimuris
GGGTGAAGCGAAGCGAAAGCCCCCGCCCGTGGGGGGGGGGGGGGGCCGGGCCCCCGCCCCTACGGAGAGCAAGGTACAGAGGAACGGCAATATTACTTTGTCTCCCACCAGGAGTGCGAGGCCCCGGCTATCCCCACTCCTCTGCCTGCTGGGGAGCCGAAGGCGGTCATCGACCTGGATCGTCTGGAGCCCTACGCGGCCCCCACGGTGACGACAGAGCCCCACACCGATGACTTCATCGACCACTACGACTACCGACTGGAAAACTGGAACTTTGACGGAACCAGTGTAGTGGTCTACCGCTCCTCCACCCGGCCCGGCACCGTCCACGCCGCCATCCGGCAGGACGACGGGACTATGAACGTGTTCTTCACCACCCAGGAGGACAATTATCAGAACATGTTCTTCTTCCACGACCTCTTCGGCCAAAACGGCTTCACCATCACCTATCAGGGCCAGCTCTCCGAGCATGCGTACGGCACCCTGGTGGACTTCTACACCGTGGGCGCAGACGGGGCGCCCGCCCTGCTGTGCCGTACCCAGAACGGCTTTTACCAGCCCATCGCCGTGGATCTCAACGGGGACGGAACCAGCGAGCTGGTCACCGAAAAGGAGCTCTTCTTCCAGCGGGAAGGCCGGGTTTACCGGGCCGACCTGCCCCAGCTTCTGGGCCAGGCCCTGCCCGAGCTGGGCTACTACTGGGACACTTCGTCCTGGGATAAATACGCCAGGTGCCTGGTGGTGTATGGCTCGGCCAGCGACGAGAAGCTGGGTGGACGGGAGTGCACCCTGCTGCTCTACTTTGACGGGGAGCAGGTGCTGGTCTATCAGCAGGGCCCCAAGTCCGCCACCGACCATGTGGTGGACGGGGCGGCGGAGGCGTACGGCGTGCCCGACGAAGTGGTGGAAGACGCCAAGAACTACGTTCTTCAGGAGGTCATCGAAGAGGGGTCAAACGGCACCTGGTTCTACCGGGATCGGGAGGAGGACGGCGAGGCGGCCGTGGTCTTTGATGACTGGCGCATCGAGAGCTTCACCGGGTTCTATTCCGAGCAGTTCGGCGACACGGTCATCGAGGGCTGGGCTTTTAACTACGAGCTCCACACCACCACCCCGGAAAATGTGGTCTTGGCCGGGGGCCGGTACATCACCGAGGATAACTGGGTCTCCCCCGGCTACCCGGGGTGCGAGTGGCTCTTCTACCGGCTCAGCGGCGCCGCGAATGAAAACCGGAAGCTGCTCTGGCACGACATGATCAACGACGCCTCTCCCGACTCCTGGGCCTTCAAGGAGAATGTGATCAGCCACCTGGATCGGCTGGGCGTCGACCTGGGCGGCACCAGCGTGGCGGCGGAGAAGGCCGCCCAGGCCCTGGAGCTCATTCTGAACCACAGCGGCGGCCAGGTGCGGATGGTGCTGTCCACTCCCGACGGGGTGGGGGGCGGCGACTATCTCCTCGACCCCAACGAGGGCAACGGCCCATACGCCCGCAATCAATTCACCTCCGCCTATACCTGGAGCGAGGTGGAGCCTCCGGCGCAGACTCCAACCGGGGCCTCCCTCCTGCTGGCCGACCCCAACTGGTACAGCCAGCTCCAGTTCTGGCAGGGCAGCGACCTGGTGCTGGCCAAGGGCGGCGGCTTCAGGGAGACCTGGTTCCGGGCGGAGAGCGTGGAGCCGGCAGACGACGTGTTCTATGAGCGAAGCCGCATCTTTCCCACCATGCGGATCCTCTTTGACGAGGCGGAGCTCTCCGCGCTGCGCGGCTCCCCCTCGGTAAAAAATGAAAACCAAAGCTACCTGAACATTGCCCAGGACTGGGCGGAGGCCTACGAGGGCGGCCACCTGAAGGTGACCCCGGGCAGCTCCATGGGCAGGTTCACTTTCCTGCGGATCGTGGGCGTGGGCACCTTGGAGGATATGCCCGACGCCTGGTTCCCCCCGGAGAGCGAGGGCCATGAGCGGTTCGCCTTTATCTATGAGGCCGCCTTCCTCCCGGAAGATGAGGCGGCCCTGGCCTGGGTCATGGCGGGCAACACCGGGAACTATGAAGGCCCCGACCCCAATGTGCCTGAGGGAGCCTATTCCTACCTCCGCCGGGGCGCTATGTATCTCAATGAGACGGACAACGTCTGGGTCTGTGCCGGAGTGGGTACGGGCTGAACAAAAAGGAGCCTTCCCCCAGCGGGAAGGCTCCTTTTCATGTCAGCAGGCCCACGCACCAGACCACAGTGGCCAGCAGGGCCCCCAGGGCCACATAGCCGGGGGCGGGGATGTGCCAGCGGGGCCTGTTTTTCTGGACAAAGCCGTCGGCCACCCGCCGAGCCTCCTCCACCACCTGCTCCGCTGTGACCCCCTTTTGGCTCCACACCCCCTCCCGGACAATGAAAATGGCCTCCTCAAAAAAACGGCGGTCAGGAGATCTGACCACAATGACCCGCCGGTTGGTTCCCTTCAGCATGGACGCCGCCTCCCTTTGCAGTTTCTTCCTTCAGTATGGACACATTCCGGAAAAATATACCCGGCATACCCGGCCCCGTCCCGGCGTACACTTTTTCCGGAGGGAATGGTATGGAGAGAAGGCCCTGGGCGGCCCTGGCGGCGGTTTTTGGAGTGAACATCCTCCTTATTCTCCTCTTCCAGGCCGTCCTCTGACAGGAAAAAGACCGCTGCGTTTTTCTCGCAGCGGTCTTTTCCTTTCACCCCTCCATGTGCCGGCCCAGGAAGCCGGAGGTGGTCTGAAGGAGCTTATAGTCGGTGTCGTCGGCCACCAACGAGCCCTCCTCGGCGGCGAAGAGGACGCAGCCCAGTACGTCTCCCTCCGCCAGGATGGGGGCGGCGCAGCTGACATAGAACTTCCCGCTCTCATCGCTGACGGGGATGGGCGCCTCACCCGGCTGGTACTGATAGATCTTGCGGCCCTCCAGAAGGGCCTCCAGCCGCTCCCCCAGCCGCTTGTCCATCAAGTCCCGGCGGGGCGCGCCCGCCACGGCGATACAGGCGTCCCGATCCGTGATGACGGTGACATGGCCGGTGGTCTTGTTCAGGGTCTCGCACATCTGAGAGGCGAAATCGCTGAGCCCACCCATAAGGGAATACTTTTTGAAGATGACCTCGCCATCCTTATCGGTGTATATCTCCAGCGGGTCGCCCTCGCGGATACGCATGGTGCGGCGGATCTCCTTGGGGATGACGACGCGTCCCAGGTCGTCGATCCGCCGTACGATTCCAGTGGCTTTCATTTCTCTCTCCTCCTGCGGTAAAATCGGTTGACGCCCTTAGTATCCGCAGGTTTGTTTTGGCTATTCTCCCAAGATGGGCGGTATGATTTGGAAACGGCGTTTTTCCCCTTTTCCGACAAAAAAGAGCGGTATCCATCCGGATACCGCTCTTTTCTATTCACTTTTTGCTCTCTCAGAGCAGATTTTTCTCGCTCTCGGGGTCGAAGAGGTGGATAAGCTCCGGCCGGAAGGTGAAATTCACGGCGGTGCCGTGGGGGATCCCGCCCCGGTGCTCCACAGGAAGGTCTGTGGTGGGGATACGCAGAACGACATCCTTGCCGCCGGCGGTCACGTGGAGATAGAGCTCGCTGCCCATCATCTCGGACACGTCCACCTTACCCTCTACGGTATGGGGCCCCGCCTCAGCGGCGAAGGAGACGTGCTCAGGCCGAATACCCAGGGTCACGTTCATATCCTTCACACCGCTGGCGTCCAGCTTGGCGTTCATGTCGGCGTTAAGGGGCACCACGGCGTCAGCCACCTTGACCTGCCAGCCGTCGCCGGCCTTCTCCAGCTTGGCGTCGAAGAAGTTCATCTGGGGCGTGCCGATAAAGCCGGCCACGAAGATGTTGGCGGGGTGGTCGAAGACCTCCTGGGGCGTGCCGATCTGCATGATGTAGCCGTCCTTCATAATGACGATCCGGTCGCCCAGCGTCATGGCCTCAGTCTGGTCGTGGGTGACGTAGATAAAGGTGGTGTCGATCCGCTGGCGCAGCTTGATGATCTCCGCCCGCATCTGGTTGCGCAGCTTGGCGTCCAGGTTGGACAGGGGCTCGTCCATGAGGAAGACCTTGGGGTTGCGGACGATGGCGCGGCCGATGGCCACCCGCTGGCGCTGGCCGCCGGACAGGGCCTTGGGCTTGCGCTCCAGGTACTGGGTGATGTCCAAGATGGCGGCGGCCTCCCGCACCTTCTTGTCGATCTCCTCCTTGGGCACCTTCTTCAGCTTCAGGGAGAAGGCCATGTTCTCGTACACGGTCATGTGGGGATAGAGGGCGTAGGACTGGAAGACCATGGCGATGTCCCGATCCTTGGGCTCCACATCGTTCATGACCTGGCCGTCGATGAGCAGCTCGCCCTCGCTGATCTCCTCCAGACCGGCCACCATCCGCAGGGTGGTGGACTTGCCGCAGCCGGAGGGGCCGACCAGGACGATGAACTCCTTGTCCGCGATCTCCAGGTTGAAGCTGTGTACGGCGGTGACCTTGTTGTCGTAGATCTTTTTGACGTTCTTCAACTGCACAGTTGCCATACTCTTGAGCCGTAGTCAGGGCGCCTCCGCGCCCCTTCCTCACCCTTGGGTGCGTCCACAAGGGCTTTGCGACAGGTCTCCACACTGCCGCACCGCCGGCCCGGCGGTGATTTCCTCCTTTTTTGACTCTCCGGCCCTATGGGAATGGAGTAGGGCTCGGAGGCCTTGATTTGGGGGATGCGCGTTATCATGACAGGCGTCTCCCGCCTGTGATGACCATAGGATATCACTGCATTTCCAGTATATCGCATTTTCTCGTCTTTGAATAGCTTTTTTTGCGTTTCAAAGCACATTTCCCTGAAAAATGACGGCCTTCAAATTCAGGTTCTCATCCAGCACCGCCGCATTGGCCGCCTTCCCCGGCTCCAGAGAGCCGTAGCGGCCGAATATGCCGATGGCCTTGGCAGGGTTGACCGCCGCGGCCCGGACAGCGTCGTGGAGGAGGATGCCGAACTCCGCCGCCTTCTTCACACAGCCCATCAGGTCGGTCACGGAGCCGGCCAGGGTGTCGGGCTCGTGGGCCAGGGTGGCCCGGTTGCCCTTGAGGACGATCTCCTGACCGCCGAAGGGGTACTTCCCGTCGGGCATGCCGGTGCAGCGCAGGGAGTCGGAGATGAGCACCACCCGCTTGACGCCGAACAGCTTGAACACCGCGCGCACCACCGAGGGGTGGATGTGCACGCCGTCGCAGATAAGCTCCACCCGCACATGGGAGCTGTCCGCCGAGGCGCCCACCACGCCGGGGGCGCGGTGGGTGAAGGGGGGCATGGCGTTGAAGAGGTGGGTGGCCTGGGATGCTCCCAGGCCATAGGCCTCCATGGCGGTATCGTAGTCGGCGGTGGTGTGGCCCAGGGAGACGGTGACCCAATCCTTGGCCCGGTCAATGAACTCCATGGCGCCCGGCTCCTCCGCCGCCACCGTCACCAGCTTTACAAGGCCGCCGGAGACGTCAATGAGCCGTTTGAGCATATCCGCATCGGGCTTGTGGAGCCAGTCCCCGTTCTGGGCGCCCTTTTTGGCGTAGGAGAGGAAGGGCCCCTCCAGGTTGACCCCCACCAGCTCCGCGCCGGCAGTACTGCTTTTCTTGTGGGCCGCGGCCATCTTGCAGATAACGGCGAGCTGCTCCTCCAGCAAGGTCATTCCCGCGGGGCAGATCTGGGTCACGCCCCGGCTGAGCTCGTAGTCCGCCATGGTCTGGAGCCCCTGGGGATCGCCGTCGGAGAAGTCCGCCCCCTGACAGCCGTGAAAGTGGACGTCGGTCAGGCCGGGGATCACATAGCAGCCCGTGGCGTCGTAAGTTTTCCCGTCGGCGCTGGCATTGGCGACGCAGCCACCGTCCATGCACAGCTCCCGCTGGACAAAGCCCTCCTTCAGGTCAAAGACCTGTCCGCCGGTTATCCGCATATGGATTCCCCCGCTGCGGCCAGCTTGCTCAGAGCCGCCTTGTCGCCCACCAGGGTCACATTGGGATGGAGCTGGAGGATGGAGGCGGGCACCATCGGGGTCACCGGGCCCCGGAATGCCTTGAGGACGATGTCCGCCTTGCCCTCGCCGCTGACCACCACCAGGATGTGGCGGGCCTGCATGATGTTCTTGATGCCCATGGTGAGGGCCTGGCGGGGCACGTCGGCCTCCGAGGCAAAGAAGCGCTTGTTGGCCTGGATGGTGCTCTCGGCGAGATCCACCATGTGGGTGCCCAGCTCAAAGGCGTCCTCCGGCTCATTGAAACCGATGTGGCCATTGTGGCCCATGCCCAGAAGCTGGAGGTCGATGCCCCCCAGCCCATGGATGACCTGATTGTAGCGCTCGCACTCGGCCTGGGCATCGGCAGCCATGCCGTCGGGGACATTGGTCCACTCGGGCCTGACGTCGATGTGGTCGAAGAAGTTGGTCTGCATGAAATAGCGGTAGCTCTGGTCATGGGTACCGGGGAGCCCCACATATTCGTCCAGGTTCACCGTGTGTACCTCGGCGAAGCTCAAGTCCCCCTTCTTGTACCACTCAATGAGCTGGCGGTACGTGCCGATGGGGGTGGAGCCGGTGGCCAGCCCCAGCACGCAGTTGGGCTTGATGATGACCTGGGCGGAAATGATGTTGGCCGCCCGGCGGCTCATAGCCTGATAATCGCTGGCTTGATATATCCGCATATTGCGTCACCTCGATCGATTTTCAGCAGTATTTGGCGATGGCATCCTTTATCATCCCGTCTGCCGCCTCTACGATGGCCTTGTCACTCTCCGCCAGGCCGGGCAGGGGCTTGCGGACAGTGCCGCAGTTCATGCCGTTTTTCTTGAGAATGGCCTTCATGACCGCATAGAGGTTCCCGTGGCCCTCGCACATCTTATAGATAATGCGGCACACGTCGTTCTGCACTGCGGCGGCCTCGGCGACTTTGCCGGCGTAGAACAGCTCCCGGATCTTCAGGTAAAGCTCGGGCATGACGGCGTAGGTGCCGCCGATGCCGCCGGTGGCGCCCATGGCCAGGCCGGAGACAAACTGCTCGTCAGGGCCGTTCATCACCACGAAGTCCGCGCCGCCCTGATCCTTCCACATCTGGATATCCTGGGTGGGCATGGAGGAGTTCTTCACGCCGATGACCCGGGGATTCTTGCGCATCTCCGCCAGGAGGGCCGGGGTGAGGGCCACGCCGGCCAGCTGGGGGATGTTGTAGATGATGAAATCGGTGTTAGGCGCGGCGGCGGAGATGTCGTTCCAGTACTCCGCGATGCCGTAGGGGGGCAGGTGGAAGTAGATGGGCGGGATGGCGGCGATGGCGTCCACCCCAAGGCTCTCGGCGTGGCGGGAGAGCTCCTGGGAATCGGCGGTATTGTTGCAGGCCACGTGGGCGATGATGGTGAGCTTGCCCTTGGCCTCGGCCATCACGTTCTCCAGCACTACCTTGCGCTCTTCCACGCTCTGGTAGATGCACTCACCGGAAGAGCCGCCCACATAGAGGCCCTGAACGCCCTTGTCCATCAGGTAGCGGGTCAGTCCACGCACCCGGTCGGGGGAAATGGCGCCGGCGTCGTCATAGCAGGCATAGAAGGCGGGAAATACACCCTGATACTTTTTGATGTCCATTTTTTAAGCTCCTATTCTCAAAGGATGCGAATTTAAGGGCTTTAGCCCTTCACTGCACCCATGGTGATCCCCTGGGTGAAGTATTTCTGGAAAATGAGGAAGACGATGATGATGGGCAGCGCGGCCAGCGAGGCGCCCGCCATCAGAAGGCCCATGTCCACGCTGGTCTCCGCCTGGAGGGTGGCAACGCCCAGGGGCATGGTGTAGTTGGCGCCGCTGGTGAGCATGATCAGCTGGAGGAAGTAGTCGTTCCAGGAATTGATGAAGGTGAAGATGGCCAGGGCGCCGATACCCGGCTTCACCATGGGTACCACAATAGTGGCAAAGGTACGGATCTCGCTGGAGCCGTCCACCCGGGCGGCCTCCAATATCTCACCCGGGATGCTCTCGGAGAACTGCTTCATCAGGAACACGCCGAAGGGCCAGCCCACGGTGGGGAAGATGACGGCCCAGAGGGTGTTCATCAGACCCAGGGCGGACATCTCCTTGAGCAGGGGGATGAGGATGACCTGCTTGGGCAGGGCCATGGCGCAGATGATGAGGGAGAACAGGATCGCCCGGCCGCGAAAACGCTTTTTGGCCAGGGCGTAGCCCGCCATGGCGGCGGTGATGCAGGTGAGGATCATGGCGGTGACGGCCATAAACACCGTGTTAATGAGCCACCGGAAGGCGGCGGGAACGGTGGGGCCGGTGAGGAAGTAGATGGGTTCCCCGGTACCGGAGAACTGCGCACTGAAGGGAACGGCCAGCTGGAACAGAGGCGCGGAGCGCTTGTTGAGCAGCTTGACAAAGTTCTCTCCGGTAAACTCACTGGGCCACCACACAGGCTTCATGGCGTAGATGTCGGTGGCGGGCTTAAAGGCGCCGGTGACGATCCAGTACAGGGGGAAGACGAACAGGAACGCCAACAGGATCAGAATGAGAACGGACAGGATCTTATAGAGCCGTCTTAACGTCTGGTCGGATGTTTTCATAGTCTCTCCCCTCCTTTACTTTTCTTTCGCCAGCTTGAACTGCAGGGCAGACAGCAGGGCGATAAAGATGGCCAGCACCACGCCCATGGCGTTGGCGTACCCGAAATGGCCGGCCTGCTCGGTGAGCTTAAAGGCGGTGTGGTAAATATAATACATGACGGTATTCGTCCCCGAACCGCCGGAGGTCAGCAGCTGGATCAGCGCGAAGCACTGGAAGGAGTTGATGGTGGTGATGACCAGGATGTACAGGGTGGTGGGCATCATCTGGGGCCACTTGATCTTCCAGAACACCTGGAGATCCGTGGCGCCGTCCACCTTGGCCGCCTCCACCAGGCCCTGATCCACATTGCCCAGGGCGGAGACGTAGAGGACGATGGGCTGTCCCACGGAGGTGGTGAACAGGATGAGGATGATACACCAAAGGGCATAGCGGGAATCGCCCAGGAAGTTGATGTTCTTCTCGATCACTCCCGCCCCGGTGAGCACCGTGTTAATGATGCCGGTGTAGTTGTCGAACATCCACTTCCACACCACGGTGACCGCCACGGAGCCGGTGACCACGGGCAGGTAGAAAATACAGCGGAAAGCGGAGAGCACAGGGCCTTTGAGCTTATAGATGGCGGAGGACACCCACAAAGAGAAGGCGGCCACGGCGGGCACGCTGACGATCACGATGATAAAGGTGTTCTTCAGTGCCTCCAGGAACACCTCGTCATGCACCAGGCGGCCAAAGTTCTCGAAGAAGATGAAGCTGGTGGCGGTCTTTTGGTGCATGGTGGCGTCGGTCATGCTGTAGCCGATGCAGATGAACATGGGGATCACCACAAAGCCCAGGAAGAAAATAAGGCTGGGCAGCATGAAAAGGTACCCGGCAACGTCCTCTCTGCGCTGCAGGGCCCGGCTCATGGTGGGCTTGCTGATTTTCTCTTTCGCCAAAATCAACACTCCTCTCTTGATCGTTTGATAGAAAGGGCGCCCCCCCCCCCCCCCACGGCGGCGGCTGCTTCTCCGGCAAGGATCCCACCAAGGTAGACCGCTCGGCGGCCTATATGGCCCGGTACGTGGCGAAGAACATCGTGGCGGCGGGTCTGGCGAAAAAGTGCCAGATCGAGGTGGCCTACGCCATCGGCGTGGCCCATCCTGTCAGCGTGCTGGTGGATACCTACGGCACCGGAACGGTGGAGGAGGAGAAGCTCTCCGCGGCGGTCATGCGGGTTTTTGACCTGCGCCCCGCCAAGATCATTGAGGCGCTGGATCTGCGCCGGCCCATCTACCAGCAGACCGCCGCCTATGGCCACTTTGGCCGCACGGACATCGACCTGCCCTGGGAGCGCACTGACAGGGTGGAGGCGCTGAAGGCCGCGCTGTGAGATGAAATGAGAGAAAAGGCCCTGCCTTCCGGCGGGGCCTTTTCTGCTGAAATAGTTGCTTTTCCCTCCTTTTTCCTGTACAATAGAGTTGCTATGAATTTTTGAGAGGGAGGCCCTCTTTATGAATGTTCTCTATCTGTTGAATTACGCCGGAAAGGCGGGCACTGAGCGGTATGTGGAGACGCTGGTGAAGTATCTCTCCGCCGACGGGCGGATCAGGCCCTTTTTTGCCTATAACGAGGGCGGCCTGCTGGTGGAGCGGCTGGAGGCGCTGGGGGTGCCAACCCGGCAGATCACCATGAAAAGCCGTTTCGACCGCAAGGCGGCCAAGGCGCTGGCCGGACTGTGTGAGGAGTGGGACATCGACCTCATCCACTGCCACTACCTGCGGGAGAATTATATCGCTATGCTCTCGAAAAGCTATAATAAGAAGCCGCGGGTGGTCTATACCAATCACTTCATCCTGCCCAATGACGCCGTGACCCGGCTTTCCAACCGCCTGCTGGACAAACGGCAGGATCAGATGATCGCCGTGTGCAATCCCGGCAGGGCCCAGCTCATTGCCAACGGCTGGAGCGGAGAACATATCCAGGTCATCTTCAACGCCGTCGACCCCGCGGCCTGGGCGGGAGAGCGGGGCGAGTCCACCATGCGCGCTGAGCTGGGGATCCCGGAAGACCGGTTTGTGATGCTCTGCGCCTCCCGATTTGCCGACGATAAGGGCCATGAGTACCTGCTCAAGGCCGTCAAGCGGCTCACGGAGCTCACTGCCGCCCCCTTTACCCTGGTGCTGGCGGGGGACGGGCCTCTGCTGGAGGCGCGGAAGGCCCAGGTGAAGGAATTGGGGCTCACCGAGGAGCAGGTGCGCTTCATTGGCTTCCGCAAGGACATCAAGAACCTCTACAAGGGCAGCGACCTCTATATCAATTCCTCCCGGCATGAAGCCCTCAGCTTCCTCATCATCGAGGCCATGGCCGCGGGACTGCCGGTGATCGCCACCGATATCGCCGGCAACCCGGATATCGTCAACGATGAGGCGGGCTGCGGCCTGTTGGCGGAATATGACAACCCCGACTCTATGGCCAGTGCGATGAAGGTGATGATCGAGGAGCCTGACTTCCTGGCCCAGTGCCGGGAGGGGGCCAAGCGGACGGTGGAGGAGAAGTTCGAGATCCACAAGATGGCGGATGCCACTTTTCAAGTTTATGAAAAAGCCGTCAACGGCTGAATTTGGAGAAAATACTATGACCATCGTTGAAAACAGCTTGATTTGCCGCTTTTTCCTGGCCCTTTGGGGCGCACTGACAGACGCTTGGGCGGAGAGCCGGGTGGGCAATGCCCTGCGCGCCTTTGGCCGGGGCTTTGCCCGGTGCGTGAAGGGAAGTGCGGTATGCCAGTTCATCTGGCGGGAGGGGACGCTGCCCAAGAGCTGGGAGACAAGCCTGACCTGCCGGGTGCTGACATTTATTTTGAATATTCCCTGCGCTGTCTGCCGCTGGATCTACGGCCTGCGCAAGGAGGTGTGGGACGGCAGCTTGACCTTCCGGGCGGTCGCCGGTCTGGGCGCAATGCCCTATCTCTGCCTGGGCGGCTTTATGGCGCTGATGCTCATGGTGCCCCACAGCAATTGGGACAACCGCTGGGCCCTGATGGGGGCTGTCGCGCTCATCGCGCTCTTTGCCCTGGGCTGTGCCATCCGCCCCGGGAATCGTTTGGAGATAGGGGCGCTGGGGCCCTGGCTCACCCTTTTTATGGCCTTTGTGTGCTACGCCTTCCTTGCCTCTCTGTCCTGGAGCATGTCTCTGCGGTTCGTGGGCTTCTACCTGGCGGCCTTCCTGCTGTGCCTGCTGGCGGTGAGTGGGGTGAAGAAGTACGAGCAGGTGGAGATGATGGTCATTCTGGTGGCGGCGGGGCTGACTGTGGCCGCCCTCTATGGCTGCTACCAGGGGGTCATCGGGGTGGAAGTGGTGGCCAACCAGCAGGATATGTCGGTGAACGCCGGGATGCCCGGCCGGGTGTATGCCTTTTTTGACAACCCCAACAACTTTGCCGAACTACTGGTGATGCTCTCGCCCCTGAATTACGCCCTTCTTTTGAACGCCAAGACCTGGCGGGGGAGGGTAGGGGCCCTGTTCTCTCTGGGCGTATGCGTGATCGCCCTGGGCGTGACCTATTCCCGCTCGGGCTGGCTGGGCTTCGCTTTGGCCACAGTGGTCTTCATCGCGTTCTGCAACTGGAAGCTTATTCCCCTGCTGGCGGTGTTGGGCATTTGCTGCATCCCTCTGCTGCCGGAGACCATATACAACCGTATTCTGACCATCGGCAATATGGAGGACAGCTCCACCAGCTACCGCTTCGCCATCTACGGAGCCAGCGGCGTGCTGATGAAAGACTACTGGTATCGGGGCGTGGGCCTGGGCAGCGACATTCTAACAAAGACCTTCAAGGGCTATCCGCCCATGTTCGACGGGAACTTTCCCATCCACACCCACAATAACTACCTCCAGGTCTGGGCGGAGATGGGCCCCGGGGGCATCATCACCTTCCTCTGTATGCTCCTTAGCCAGCTGAAAACGGGGATCAGAGCCTATGCGGCTGGGACAGACCGGCGGGTCAAAAATCTGCTGGCGGCCGCCGTGGCGGGCTTTTGCGGCATCCTGCTGATCTCTGTGGCGGAGTACACCTGGTTCTATGCCCGGAATATGTTTGTCTACTTCTTCCTTTTCGGGCTCATCGCGGCCTGTGTGAAGCTCTGCCGGAAGAGCGTCCGGGACGAAGAGGCGCAATAACAGCGGTAAAACAAAAGCGGGGGATGCCTCAGGCATCCTCCGCTTTGCTTTATTCTGATCGATCCGCCGGAGGGTTTAGTCGTCGGTGCGGTAGCGCTTCTGGGGGACATAGGTGCAGTGAAGAAGCTCGTGGGCCTTGTGGCCGCCAGGCTCGCCCAGATACTCGGCGTAGACCTTCTTCACAATGGGATTTTCGTGACTCTTGCGGTAAGTCTGGCCCTGATCCTGGCCGTAGAGCGCCTGGGCCCGGAGTGCGGGCAGATCGGTGAAGGAGCGCACATCGCTGGGATGGAGAGGCTGTCCACCGCCGTTGATACAGCCGCCAGGACAGGCCATGAACTCTACAAAGTCATACTGGAGAGAGCCGTCGGCCAGGCCGTCCAGCACCTTTTTGACGTTAGTCAGGCCGGAGGCGGCGCAGACCTTGACAGTTCGGCCGGCCACATCGTAGCTGGCCTCCTTGATGCCCTCCATACCCCGGACTTCGGTGAAGTCCAGCTTCTCCAGCTCCTTGCCGGTGAGGGTCTCCACTACGGTGCGCAGGGCGGCCTCCATAACGCCGCCGGAGGCGCCGAAGATGGTGGCCGCGCCAGTGGCGATGCCCAGCATGGGATCGAACTCCCCCTCGGGCAGGTGGTCGAACATCATGCCCGCCTGGGTGATCATCCGGGCCAGTTCCCGGGTGGTGAGGGACACGTCCACCGGCATACAGCCGCTCTGCATCCGCTGCTCTTCCCGCTGCACCTCGTACTTCTTGGCGGTGCAGGGCATGATGGACACCACGTAGATGTCCTTGGGGTCGATGCCGGCCTGCTCGGCGTAGTAGCTCTTTACCAAGGCGCCGAACATCTGCTGGGGGGACTTGCAGGAGGACAGGTTGGGCAGGAACTGGGGGGTGTGCTGCTCACAATACCGGATCCAGCCGGGGGAGCAGGAGGTGATGAGGGGAAGGGGGCCGTTGCCCTGGAGGCGATGGATAAATTCAGTGCCCTCCTCCATGATGGTGAAGTCGGCGGCGGTGTCCACATCGAAGACCTTGTCAAAGCCCAGCCGCTTCAGCGCGGTGACCATCTTGCCTTCTACATTGGTGCCCACCGGCATGCCGAAGCACTCACCCAGAGTGACCCGGACAGAGGGGGCGGGGCCCACCACCACATGCTTGGTGGGGTCATGGAGGGCGGATAAGACCTTGGCGGTATTGTCCTGCTCGGCCAAAGCTCCGGTGGGGCAGGCCACGATGCACTGGCCGCAGGAGACGCAGTCCACCTCCGCCAGATCCCGGTCGAAGGCGCAGCCGATATGAGTGGCGAAGCCCCGCTCATTGGGGCCGATGACCCCCGCCTTCTGCACGTTCTTACACATGGCGGTACACCGGCGGCAGAGGATACATTTGGAGTTGTCCCGCACCAGATGGAGGGCGGTGGTCTCCAACTGGGGAAGGAGCTGGTCGTTGGCATAGCGCACTGCGTCGATGCCCAGGTCGGAGGCCAGCTGCCGCAGCTCGCAGTGGGCGTTGCGGGAGCAGGTGAGGCAGTCCATGCGGTGGTTAGACAGGATCAACTCCAGGGTGAGCTGCCGGGAATGGCGGACTTTGGGGGTGTTGGTGAACACCTCCATGCCCTCGCTGACCGGGTAGACGCAGGAGGCCATAAGGCTCCGGGCTCCCTTTACCTCCACCACGCAGATGCGGCAGGCGCCGATCTCGTTGATGTCCTTCAGGAAACACAGGGTGGGAATCTTGATGCCCGCGTTCCGGGCGGCCTCCAAGACGGTGGTGCCCTCCGGGACGGTGACGGGGATATTATCGATGGTGAGATTGACCATTTTCTGTTCCATATTCCGTCCCTCCTTACACTTTTACGATGGCGCCAAAGCGGCAGTTGTCCATACATACGCCGCATTTGATGCACTTGCTGGAATCAATGGTATGGGCCGCCCGGATAGCGCCGGAGATGGCGTCGGCGGGGCAGTTTTTGGCGCAGAGCGTACAGCCCTTACACTTGTCGGGGACGATGTGGTAGGATACCAGATCCTTACACACCCCGGCGGGGCAGCGCTTCTCCACCACATGGGCGATGTACTCCTCCCGGAAGTATTTCAGGGTGGAGAGCACCGGGTTGGGGGCCGACTGGCCCAGGGCGCACAGGGAGGACTCCTTCAGGTGGTAGCACAGCTCCTCGATGGTGTCCAGATCCTCCAGCGTTCCCTTGCCGTCGGTGATCTTGCACAGCAGATCATACAGCCGCTTGGTGCCGATGCGGCAGGGGGTGCACTTGCCGCAGGACTCGTCCACGATGAAAGAGAGGAAGAACTTGGCGATGTCCACCATGCAGTTGTCCTCATCCATGATGATGAGGCCGCCCGAACCCATCATGGAGCCAATGGCGGTGAGGGAGTCGTAGTCGATGGGGGTATCGATCAGCTCGGCGGGGATACAGCCGCCGGAGGGGCCGCCGGTCTGGGCGGCCTTGAACTTTTTGCCCCGGGGCACGCCGCCGCCAATGTCCTCCACAATGGTGCGCAGGGTCGTGCCCATGGGGATCTCCACAAGGCCGGTGTTGACGATCTTGCCGCCCAGGGCGAAGACCTTGGTGCCCTTGGAGCCCTCGGTGCCGATGGCGGCGTACTTTTCCCAGCCGTTGTTGAGGATCCAGGTGATGTTGGCATAGGTCTCCACGTTGTTGAGCAGGGTGGGCCGCTGCCAAAGGCCCTTCACCGCGGGGAAGGGGGGACGGGGCCGGGGTTCGCCCCGGTGTCCTTCGATGCTGGTCATGAGGGCGGTCTCCTCGCCGCAGACGAAGGCGCCGGCGCCCAGCCGCAGCTCGATATCAAAGGAGAAATCACTGCCCAGGATGTGCTCGCCCAAAAGGCCGTACTCCCGGGCCTGGCCAATGGCGGTCTGGAGCCGCTTGACGGCGATGGGATATTCGGCGCGGACATAGATATAGCCCTGGGTGCCGCCTACGGCATAGGCGGCGATGGTCATGGCCTCCAGGATGGAGAAGGGATCGCCCTCCAGCACGGAGCGGTCCATAAAAGCGCCGGGGTCGCCCTCGTCGGCGTTGCAGCAGACATACTTGACCCCGTCGGGACTCTGGGCGTCCTTGGTGAACTGCCACTTCATGCCCGTGGAGAAGCCCGCGCCGCCCCGGCCCCGAAGGCCGCTTTTCTTGATGGCGTCCACGATCTCCTGGGGATCGGTCTTGTTTTCCAGAATGTTCCCCAAGGCCAGGTAGCCGTCGGAGCCGATGTACTCGTCGATGGACTCCGGGTCGATCACGCCGCAGTTGCGCAGAGCGATCCGGGTCTGGTGCTTATAGAATTGGGTGTCACTGAGAGAGGTGGCGGTGGCGCCCTCGTCTCCCTCCAGGCGAAGCAGCCGGTCTACGATTCGGCCCTTTACCAGGTGCTCCCGCACGATCTCGGGCACATCGCTGACGGTGACCCGGCTGTAGCAGGCCCCGTCGGGAAGGATCATGACAATGGGGCCGGCGGCGCACAGGCCAAAGCAGCCGGTGCGAACCACCTTGACCTCGTCCTGGAGTTCCGCGCGGATCAATTCCTGCTCAAAGGCGGCGGCGATCTGGGGGCTTTCCGAAGAGGTGCAGCCGGTGCCGCAGCAGACCATAACGTGGTTGCGAATCAGCTTCATCACTTTTCCTCCTGCTCCGCCGCGCCGATGGTGAACCGGGTGACCACCTGGCGGTTGACCAGATGGTCGGCCACGATGGTGGGCACCATTTCAGGCGTGACTTTTACGTAGGTGACCTTCTCCTGTCCCGGGACATAGACCTCCACGATGGGCTCCAGCCGGCACACCCCGATGCAGCCGGTCTGGGTCACGGTGATGCCGCGGAGATCCCGTTTGTCGATCTCCTGAAGGAAGGCTGCCAGGACGGGTTTGGCGCCGGCGGCAATGCCGCAGGTGGCCATGCCCACCGCCACACGGATGTTGTTGTCCGTTTGATCCCGGAGATCCAGCTGTTTTTTCATCTGTTCCCGAATGGCCTTCAGCTCTTCTAAACTTTTCATCCCATTTCTACTCCTTTATATTCCCGCGCCGTAGGCGGGAAATTGTGTTGGATCGTTGAGCGCGTCTTCCTGCTCCTGAAGATATCCCGTGACCCAGGCAAAGACCTCGGGCGCGTCCAGGGGGACGTCCGGGCCCAGCAGCTCGCGCATCTCCCGGGTGTCCAGACAATAGCTTCCCCGGGGCGTGGCGCGGGAAAAGCGGAAGTCGGTGCGTGGATTTCCCTGGATAACGGTGGCCGCAGCGCCAGGCAGGTCGCCCAGAGGGGCGCAGTCCAGATGATCCAGGTGAAATACCGCGGTCACAGTGGTGCCCACACCCAGGGCGCTTTCCAGCTTCACGCTGCCCCCAGTCTGCTCTGCCGCCATGCGGTAGAGGGGGATCCCCAGCCCCACCTTTCGGGTGGTTCGGGAGGTGGTGAAGGGGTCGGATACCGAGGAGAGCGTCTCGGGAGACATGCCGGCTCCGTTGTCTGCGATGACAATGGTCAGCGTGCGGTCTTCTGCCTCGGTGAGAGATACCTCCACCAGGGCGGCCCCCGCTGCGGTAGAGTTCTTTACGATATCCAGCAGGTGGAGAGACAGCTCCTTCATTCGTAGCGATCCAGGATGCCAGAGACCTGATCGGGGGTGAGCCGGCCGTAGACATCGTCGTTGATCATCATTACCGGAGCCAGGCCGCAGGCGCCGATGCACCGGCAGGCGTCCAGGGAGAACTTGCCGTCGGCGGTGATGCCGCCGGGAGCGATACCCAGCTTTTTCTGGACGGCCTCCAGGATATTGCCCGCGCCCTTGACGTAGCAGGCCGTGCCCAGACAAATGGAGATCTGATAGCGGCCCTTGGGATTCAAGCTGAACTGGGTGTAAAAGGATACCACACCATAGACCTCGGAAAGGGGAATGTCCAGGCCCTCGGCGATCATGATCTGGACTTCCTCCGGCAGATAGCCGAAGATCTCCTGCGCGGCTTGGAGCACCGGCATGGTGGCGCCGGGCTGGCCCTTATGAGCCGCAATGACCTCCCGGAGCCGCGCCTCTTGTTCCGGGGTGCCCCGATAGGGGATGGCGGTTTTGACGTTTGGCATATGGATCCTCACTCCTTCTTTTAAAGTGTTGCTTGTATTATGATCTTCCGCCCCGGCGCAGCCAGTCCAAAACCGCGTGCGCGGTAGGCTCCGGCAAGTCCATATATTGGTGGGCGTCGGGGATCTGGTTCAAATAGTGGGCGTCGCAGTCTACAATGAAGGGCACGCCCTTCAGATCCGGCCGCTCCCGCAGCGCCGGGGGGCAGTGGGGGGTGAGCTCTGCCAGGGGAAAGCCCATGTCCGGATCCCAAAAACCCAAAGCGCCCAGCAGAGAGAAGGCGGAACGGTCGATGTGGGCGGGAAAAGCTATTCCGCCGTAGGACGCCGCCAATGCGTGAACGTCGTAGACGCCAATGTCGGCGGCGCCGGCCAAAAAGGCGGTCTCCTCGCCCAGAATGTTGTCCCCGTCGTCCATCAAAAGCTGGCGGCCCCAATAAGCGGGGTCATTGCCGATGTTTGGAAGGCGGGCGCGGACATAGCCGTCGAAGCGCTGGGCGGCGGGCAGGTCAGGGAAGAGGCAGACCACATGAACGTCCTCCCGGGTGGTCAGCTCCATACCGGGAAGGGCCAGCAAGCCATGGCGTTGGGCGGCGGCGCAAAAGGCGGGACAGTTTCCCGTGGTGTTGTGGTCGGTGAGCGCCACCACCTGTAACCCCGCCAGTGCGCACATGGCCGCCAGGTTGGCAGGGGTGTTATCCTCACCGCCGCAGGGGGAGAGGCAGGAGTGCATATGTAGATCGAAGGACAACCTCATGCCTTGGCCCTCAGCGCCTCCGCCAAAGCCAGGGCGGTCTCATAGGTCTCTGCGCCGGCGCCCAGCAAATTGATCCCGTGGGCCTTGGCCTTGACCAGAAGATCCGGATCGGGCTGAACACTGTCAGTGAGGATGACGCAGGCGCAGTCAGTGAGGGCGGCCACGGCCGCTACATTGCCGTTGGACATGATGGTGAGCCAGGCCTCGTCGGCCTGGGCCCGGCCCATGACCCAGCTGAGCAGATCGCCGCAGTAGCCACCGGTAACCTGCCGCTCCGGCTGATCCAGGTGAAATACGGTGAGAGAAAGCGCGTCGATCAGGGCCTGCAGGGGCATAGGAACACCTCCTTGCTGCGCGAAGATAAAATGATCCCATAAAACTATACCATCGAGTTTAGAATATTGCAAGAGGAAAAGGGAAGGTGAAAAACTTCACAATCTTATTGTACCATATGCGGGGAGAAGAAACAACTACTTGACGAAAAAAATGGATTCCTGTATAATGGGCAACAATGTGAATGTCCGAAAGGGCCGCAGCAGAGGCTGCGGCCTTTTTGCGTGAGATCCGGGAGGTTTTTATGTCGGAACAGATCAGAGAAAACAAGATGGGGATCATGCCGGTGGGCAGACTTCTGTTTACCATGTCCCTGCCCATGATGATATCTATGCTGGTGCAGGCCCTTTATAATGTGGTGGACAGCTATTTTGTGGCCCAGCTCAGTCAGGACGCTCTCAATGCCGTGAGCCTGTCCTTTCCGCTGCAAAACCTGATGATCGGCGTGGCGGTGGGCACAGGGGTGGGCGTTAACGCCCTTTTGTCCCGGAGCCTGGGTGAAAAGAACTTTGAGGCGGCCAATGAGGCGGCGGGAAACGGTCTGTTCCTGGCCTTTGTCAGCGCGATAGCCGCCATTTTTCTGGGTTTGCTCCTGCCCAGGACATTTTTCCTGGTGCAGACCGACATTCCCGGTATCGTGGAGCAGGGAACGCAGTACCTCACCATCTGCTGTACCTGTTCCATGGGCCTTTTCATCGGCATCATGTGTGAGCGGCTGCTCCAGTCTACGGGAAATACCATCTATACTCTGGCCACCCAGGGAGTGGGGGCTGTTATCAACATCATCATGGATCCGGTGCTCATCTTTGGCCTGGGGCCCTTTCCCACCATGGGAGTGGCAGGGGCAGCCGTGGCCACGGTGGCGGGGCAGATCGTGGGCGCTATCCTGGGCATCATCTTCAATTTGGCGGTGAATCGGGAGCTGACCTTTGGCCTGAAGTATTTAAAGCCCAGGGGACAGGTCGTCGGACGGATCTACTCTGTTGGCGTGCCCACCATCGTGATGAACTCCATCGGCTCGGTGATGGTCTTTGGGATCAATAAGATCCTGATGGGCTTTACCGACGCGGCCACCGCCGTGTTTGGCATCTACTTCAAGCTCCAGTCCTTTATCTTTATGCCGGTGTTCGGCCTGAACAACGGTATGGTGCCCATCATCGCATACAATTACGGCGCCCGGAACCGGGAGCGTATCCTGCGGACCCGGAAGCTCGCCATTATCGCGGCGGTGAGCATCATGGCGGTGGGTCTGGCGGTGGCGGAGCTTATCCCGGCCCAGCTGCTGGGCATTTTCAACGCCTCCGATGAGATGCTGGAAATCGGCGAGCCCGCCCTGCGGATCATCTGTACCTGCTTTGTCTTCGCCGGGTACGGCATCGTCTCCGGCTCGGTGTTCCAGGCCCTGGGCCACGGGGTGCTGAGCATGGTCACCTCCATCGTCCGCCAGTTGGTGGTGCTCCTCCCGGCGGCCTTTCTCCTGTCTCTCACCGGGCGGCTGGAGCTGGTGTGGCTGGCCTTTCCCATCGCGGAGCTCTCGGCGGTGGTCATGTGTATGCTCTTTAACCGCAAGATCATCCGGGAGGTCATTGGCCCTCTGGACGACCCGCTGCCCTCCTGAATACGTCTTTCAGGCAAGGGCCTCTCACCGGGAGGCCCTTGCCTATTTTTTTGTTTTGGGGTATACTTGCCTTGACTTAGAAGAAGGAAGGGAAGACCTTCATGACCGACTATTTCCAGCTTGCCGCCTCGAAGGAGACCCTCGACCAGATCAGCAGCCTGGGTCTGGCCCATCTGGGGGACGCCGTCTTTGAGCTGATGGTGCGCTCCTGGCTCTGCCTCCACGGAAAGGCCACCGCGAAGGGTCTTCACAAGGCGGCGGTACACTATGTCGCCGCGCCCGCCCAGGCCCAGATGACGGAGAAGATCAAGCCCTTTCTGTCACAGGAGGAGCAGGATGTGTTCCGCCGGGGCCGCAACGCCTCGCCCCACTCCATCCCTCAAAACGCCAGCAGGGGAGAGTACCAGGCCGCCACGGCGCTGGAGGCCCTTTTCGGCTGGCTCTGGCTTCGGGGGGAGAAGGAGCGGCTCAACGAGCTGTTTGAAATGATGATGGAGGAAGAGTAAATGGCTCTTGACGCTCTGTGCCTCTCCGCCGTGCTGACGGAGCTGCGCGCCGCCATCCTGGGCGGAAAAATCGACAAGATCCACCAGCCCGGCGCCCAGGATGTGATCCTGGCCGTCCGGGGCCCTGCCGGGAATGTGAAGGTGCTCTTGTCCGCCAATCCCAGCCATCCCCGCATCCACCTGACCACTCTGGAGCGGGAGAATCCGGACAAGCCGCCCATGTTTTGCATGCTCCTGCGCAAGCACCTCACTGGCGCCCGTATCCTGGACATCGAGCAGCCTTATATGGAGCGGACGGTAAAGCTGCGTCTGGAGGCCCTGAACGAGCTGGGCGACCGGGTGGAGCGGGCCCTGGTGTTGGAGGCCATGGGCCGCCACGCCAACCTCTTGCTCTTGGATGCCGAGGGGCGTATCGTGGACTGCGTCCGGCGGGTGGAGGGGGACATCACCACCTGGGCCAGGCAGCTCCTGCCCGGCCTTTTTTATCAGCCTCCCCAGCCCCGCTTCGGCGTGCCGCCGCTCATTGAGCGGGAGCTGCACTTTCGGGGAGAGGAGGGGGTGCTGGAGGAGCAGGTGTCCCGGCTTTGGGACTCTGTAAAGGAATATCCCTCCACACCGACCATGCTGATCCGGGAGGGCAGGCCGGTGGATTTTTCCTTTTTGCCCATCCTCCAATACGGCCCGAATACCGAGCTGCGGGAATATCCCACCTTCGGGCAGATGCTGGACGAGTTCTACGAGACCAGAGAGCGGCAGGAGCAGGCCAGGCAGCGGGGAGAAGACCTGCTGCGCGCGGTGCGTACCGCCCGGGAGCGCACCGCCCGGAAGCTGGAAAACCAGAAGCTGGAGCTGGCGCGCACAAAAGACCGGGAACGGCTTCGGGAGCTGGGGGACATCCTCACCAGCAACCTCCATCTGCTGGAGAAGGGCCGCGCCTCGGTGACACTTCAGGACTATTACGCCCCTGACGCGGGCGAGGTGGAGATCCCCCTGGATCCGCTGCTCACCCCGCAGCAGAACGCCGCCAAATATTATAGGGATTACAATAAGGCCAAGAATGGGGAAAGTGCTTTAACTTTACAGATAGAGAAGGGCGAGGCCGACCTGGCCTATCTGGACAGTGTGTTAGAGAGCGTTGCTCTGGCCGAGGGGGAGCGGGACTTGCAGGAGATACGTCAGGAGCTCACCGAGACGGGATACCTGCGCCGAAAGAGGACGGATAAGAAGGGAAGCCGGCATCTGGCCGGCAAGCCGATGGAGTTTCGCTCCGATACCGGGCTGCGCATCAGTGTGGGGAAAAACAATACCCAGAATGACCAGCTCACCACCAAGCGGGCGGGGAAGTGGGACTGGTGGTTCCACATCCAGAAGCTCCATGGCGCCCATGTCATCCTATGGACGGAGGGGGGACAGCCCGATGAGGAGAGCGTCGCCCAGGCGGCCTCCCTGGCGGCCTGGTTCTCCCAGGGCCGGGAGGCGGGCAAGGTGGCGGTGGACTGTACCCAAGTCCGCTACGTGAGAAAGCCCGCCGGCGCCCGGCCGGGTATGGTGACCTACACCACCTATCAGACCATCATGGCCCAGCCCGACCGGGAGTTGGCAAAGCGGCTGCGGGTCAAGTGAAGAAAACTTAGGAAAAATTAAGATCATTTGCCTGCCGCTGGGGTATAATGGAGAAAAAACCCGAAAGGAAGGGACAGCCATGGACACCTTTCACATTTTAGTGGTGGAGGACGACCCGGATATCAACAATCTGCTGTGCAGGATCGTCACCGATGCGGGCTATGACTGCCGTCCCGCCTTTTCCGGCAGTGAGGCCGCCCTTTTGGCCGAGCAGTACAGCTACGACCTGATCCTCCTGGATCTGATGCTCCCCGGCCTCACCGGGGAGGAATTCATCGCCCGGCTGCGCCAGGGCAAGACCATGCCCATCATCGTCCTCTCCGCCAAGGCGGGGGTGGAGGCCCGGGTGAACGTGCTGAAGCTGGGGGCGGACGACTTTATTCCCAAGCCCTTTGAGAACGCTGAGGTGCTGGCCCGCATCGAGGCACAGCTGCGCCGCTATAAGAAGTTCGCGCCCACCCAGGCGGGAGGCGTGCTCACCTGCGGGGGCCTGGTGCTGGATCGGGAGGGCGTGACCCTCACCGTGGAGGGACAGGAGGTCGCCCTTACCGCCCGGGAGTTTGAGATCCTGACGCTGCTGATGGAATACCCCAAAAAGGTCTTTACCCGGGAGCAGATCTATGTGCGGGTCTGGGGGGAGGAATATATGGGAGACGACAACACGGTGAACGTCCACATCTCCAACCTTCGTTCCAAACTGGCGAAGGCCAGCGATAAGGAGTATATCAAGACCGTCTGGGGCATCGGCTTCAAAATGGCGGAAGTGTGAGCGCGGGCGCGTCTTCACTTTTTCTTCACTTTGGCTTCAAGCTCTCTTGTTGACTTTGCTGTAAGCTAAGGGCACATTCAGGAAAGCGAGGTCATACTTGATGACAGAACATGTACTTGTTACCCGTGATCTCACCAAACGCTACGGCGCGGCTGTGGCAGTGGATCATGCCAATATCGCCATCCCCAAGGGCGCGATCTACGGCCTGGTGGGCCGCAACGGGGCGGGGAAGACCACCATCATCCGCATGGTGTGCGCTCAGACAGTGCCCACCGGCGGCGAGGTGGAGCTCTTTGGAGCCACCGGCGCCAAGGAGCTGGCTGCCGCACGCGCCCGCACAGGCGCCATGGTGGAGATCCCCAGTTTCTACCCCTATCTCAGCGCCCGTGAGAATCTGGAATACTACCGCCGCCAGCGGGGCGTGGCGGGGAAGAGCGCCGTGGACGACGCCCTGGAGCAGGTCAACCTGGCCGATGCGGGCAAGAAGAAGTTCAAAGCCTTTTCCCTGGGCATGAAGCAGCGGCTGGGCCTGGCGCTGGCGCTGATGAACCGCCCGGAGTTCCTTCTGCTGGATGAGCCTATTAACGGTCTTGACCCGGAGGGCATCGTGGAGTTCCGCAATCTATTGCTGGAGCTCAACCGCCAATATCAGACCACCATCCTCATCTCCAGCCACATCCTCTCCGAACTGCAGAATCTGGCCACCTGCTATGGCTTTATCGACAGCGGCAGGATGCTGGAGCAGCTCTCGGCGGCGCAGCTGGCGGAGAAATGCCGGGACTGCCTGGAGCTGAAGGTGGACGACGCGCCCCGCGCCGCCGCCCTCATGGAGCGGGAGCTGGGCTGCCGTGACTTCGAGGTGCTGCCCGGCGGAGTGATCCGCCTCTATGAGGGGCTGGAATCCCCTCAGCGGGTGACCAATCTGCTCATTTCTCAGGGCATTTCCCTCTACGGCATGGAGCACCGGGGGGCCAATTTGGAGGACTACTTCCTGAACCTGATCGGAGGTGTCCGCCATGGTTAAGTATCTCAATGCCGAGTGCTATAAGGCTTTTCGGAGGAAGTATTTTTATCTGTTTTTGGCCGCGATCCTGGCCCTGGCGGGGGCCTTTATGCTCCTTCTGCGGGTGGAGGGGATGCACCAGAGCCAGACGGGGGACGGTATGATCATCATACAGCGGGTCTCAGTCCCTGAGCTTTTGGGCGTCCTGGCCATGGCGCTGTCCGTGGGGCTCTATTTCTGCCTGATCGCTGCCGACATGGTGTTCTCTGAGCAGTATAAGTACAATACGCTGAAAAATGAGGTCTCCTTCGGCCTGCCCCGCCTGCGCATCTATCTGGGAAAGCTGCTCTCCTCTGTGCTGGTGGCGGTGGTTATGTGCGCGGTGCTGGTGGGCGGCTACCTGCTTTTGGCCTTCGCGCTCTTTCCCACCGGGGCGGACAGGCTCGGAGAGAGCCTGCGCACCTTTGGACTCTGCCTGGCCGCGGCCTTTCCCCTGTGGCTGGGCGGGCTTGGCTTTTTCACTATGCTCCAGTTTCTCCTCCGGGGCTCCACTGCCGCCACGGTGGTCTATGTAATGGTCATCGGCCTTTTGGGCGGCGGTTTTCTGTCACTGATGAGCATGTTCATCCCCGCTCTGGAGCCCTTGGAGAAACTGATGACGACCATTTCTCTTAACACCCCCTTCAATCTGATGCGGACGCAAAGCCCTGAGAGCCTGATGGGCTATGCCTGGGCCTTGGGGCTGGGCTGGCTGGCGGTCTCCACATTGGTGGGGCTTGTGGGCTTCCGGAAGAAGGAGATCAATTAAATGCTCAACTATCTCTCTGCCGAATGGTATAAGCTTCGCCGGACAAAGGGGATCTTCATCGCCTTCGGTGTGCTGCTGGCTCTGATCGCCACCATGTTTATTCCCTCCGCCTGGTATGAGGAGCCTACCTTTGGGGTCTATGCCATAGCCTATCTGGTCTCTCTGATCCTGGGGTTCTTTCTGGCCCCTGTTTTTGCCAGTCGGGTCTTTGACGACCAGTACGGCCGTGGAACGCTGAAAAATGAGATCGTCTTCGGGATCCCCAGACGCCGCATTTACCTGGGCAAGCTGCTCCTGGGGGGCGCGGCGGGGACGGCGTCAGCCCTTATCGTGCTGAGCTTTTATCTGCTGCTGGGCCTTTTGACCGGAGGCGGAGGGGGGCAGGAGAACGTCCTTGCCTGTGCCGAGCTCTGCCTTCGGGGAACTTTGATCGTCCTGCCGCTGTGGCTGGCCAGCCTTTCCCTGTCGTTCTGCCTTCTGACGCTGATCCGAAGCGGCGCCGGAGCCATTGCGCTGAACTATATCCTTCTGTTTTTCACCGTGCCGCTGGCGCTTATGGCGCCCGGTACGCATACCGATTCCCACCTGTGGAATTTCTTCAGCTACTGGCATTTTGTCTCCCCGTTCCGTGGAATTTACGAGCCTGTCAACGGGGAGCCTGTACTTCCCGCCCTGGGCTGGAGCCTGGCGGTGGGCGTGGGATGGATCGTGGTCACCACAGCCGTGGGATTGGCGGCGTTCAATCAGCGGGAGATCAAGTGAGAAAGGAGCGCGGGGTATGGGCTATCTGGTGGGACTGCTGGCGCTGGTGTGCCTGCTTCTGCTCCTGCGTCTCTATGCGCTGAAGCAAAACCTGAAAGCGGGCACGGCCCAGCTCAAGGCGCGGCGTTCTGAGGGGAATGCCGCGCCATTGCGCCTTGCGGCCCCCCATGGGCCTACGGAGGCCCTTCTCTCCGAGATCAACGCCCTCCTTCGGGAGCGGGAGGAGGAGCGGGCCGACTTCCGCCGCCGGGAGCAAGCTCTGCGCCGGCAGATCGCCAACGTCTCCCACGATCTGCGCACCCCCCTGACCTCCATTCTGGGCTATCTTCAGCTTTTGGAGAGCGACCAGACCACCGAGGCGCAGAGGGGGGAGTATCTGGAGATCATCGAGGGCCGGGCCCGGGTATTGCAAAGCCTCATCACCAGCTTTTACGACCTGAGCCGCCTGGAGGCGGGGGAGTACCCCATCATCCGGGAGCAGGTGGAGCTGAAAGAAGTGATCGGAGAGCTGCTGGCGGCCTTTTATGACGAGCTGGAGCAGCGCTTTCAGGTCACGGTGGAGCTGCCGGACGGCCTTCCCGCCGTCTGGGGAGACCGGGCGGCCATGACGCGGGTCTATACCAATCTGATCCGCAACGCCCTGGAGCACGGGGGAGATACCCTGACCGTCTCCGCCCGGCAGGTGGGAGGGGCGGTGGAGACCGTATTCACCAACGGCGCCCCAGAGCTGGGGGAGGAGGACTTGACCCATGTCTTTGACCGCTTCTTCACCTCCGACCAGACCCGTTCCGGCCGAAACACCGGGTTGGGTTTGGCCATCGTCAAATCTCTCACCGAGCAGATGGGGGGACAGGTCAGGGCGGAGTTGGCGGAGGGTCTGTTTTCCGTGATCCTCATCTGGAAATGTTGAAAAATATTTTCCTGAGAGTCCGATATTTAAACTGACAAGTATAGAATATACGGCAAAAGATGGCGAATTCCACCTGAAAAGGCTGGAAATTCGCCTTTTTGCTTGACAAGCAGGAGGGAAACTGCTAAAGTTTTAACGATATTGTTGACCGACATTCCCCAATGAGAAAGGTCGTTTTTAAATGGTAAAAATTGTAAGAAAAAAGGCGCTTAACCCCACTGTGACTTTGCTGGAGGTCGAGGCGCCCCTTATTGCAAAAAAGGCCAAGCCCGGCCAGTTCATTATCTTCCGGGTAGACGAGATGGGGGAGCGGGTGCCCCTCACCATCGCCGATCATGACCCTGCCAAGGGAACAGTGACTATCATCTTCCAGAAGGTGGGCCTGTCCACCCGGCTGCTGGGCGACCTGAATGAGGGAGATACGATCTTGGACTTCGTGGGCCCCCTGGGCGTGCCGACGGAGCTTCCCGCCGGCGCCAAAAGCATCTGTGTCATTGGCGGCGGCGTGGGCTGTGCCATTGCGTTTCCCCAGGCCAAGGAGAACTTCGGCAGTGGAATGAAGGTGGACGTGATCGCCGGCTTCCGCTCCAAGGACATTGTGATCCTGGAGGAGGAGTTCAAGGCCGCCTGTGACAATTTTTACCTCATGACCGATGACGGAAGCTATGGCGAGAAGGGCCTTGTGACCCAGAAGCTCCAGGAGTTGATCGACGGCGGGAAGAAGTACGATGCGGTCATCGCCATCGGTCCCATCCCTATGATGAAGTTTGTGTGCAAGACCACCGAGCCCTACGGCGTCCCCACCGTTGTCAGCCTCAACCCGCTGATGATCGACGGCACCGGCATGTGCGGCTGCTGCCGCTGCACTGTGGGCGGAAAGGTGCGCTTCGCCTGCGTTGACGGCCCTGACTTTGACGGGCACCAGGTGGATTTTGACGAGTTGATGAACCGCAACGCGGTCTACCGGGAAGAGGAGGCTGCCCAGCGGGAAGAGGGCCACCACACCTGCCGGCTGGAGCAGATGGGCAAGGCCCTGATCCCTTAAAGGAGGAAGCGAATATGCCGAATATGAGTTTGACCAAGACGCCTGTGGAAGAGCAGGCGCCCCTTGTACGAAATAAAAACTTCCTGGAGGTCTCCCTGGGCTACACGCCGGAGCAGGCTGTCGAGGAGGCCCGCCGCTGCCTGAACTGCAAGAACAAGCCCTGTGTGGCCGGCTGTCCGGTAAACATCCACATCCCCGATTTCATCGCCAAGGTGGCGGAGGGAGACTTCAAGGCCGCCTATGAGATCATTTCCGACACCAACGCCCTGCCCTGCGTCTCCGGCCGGGTCTGCCCCCAGGAGAACCAGTGCGAGGAGCGCTGTGTCCGGGGCATCAAGGGCGAGGCCGTGGCCATCGGCCGCCTGGAGCGGTTTGTGGCCGACTGGTACCTGAAAAATGTCAACGCCCTGCCGGAGAAGCCCCAGTCCAACGGCGTCAAGGTGGCGGTGGTAGGCTCCGGCCCCGCCGGTCTTACCTGCGCCAGCGATCTTGCCAAGCGGGGCTATGAGGTCACTGTCTTCGAGGCTTTCCACACCGCCGGCGGCGTTTTGGTCTATGGTATTCCTGAGTTCCGTCTGCCCAAGGCCATCGTTCAGAGCGAGGTGGATAAGCTCAAGGCCCTGGGCGTGGATCTTCAGCTGGACGTGGTGGTGGGCCGCACCATCACCATCGACGAGCTGATGGAGCAGGGCTATCAGGCTGTTTTCGTCGGCTCCGGTGCGGGCCTGCCCATGTTTATGGGCATTGAGGGGGAGAACTTGGCGGGGGTATACTCCGCCAACGAGTACTTGACCCGTGTGAACCTGATGAAGGCCTATCTTCCCGACTATGACACGCCCCTGAAAAAGTGCAGGACTGTGGCCGTGGTGGGCGGTGGCAACGTGGCCATGGACGCCGCCCGATGCGCCAAGCGCATGGGCGCGGAAAAGGTCTACCTGCTCTACCGCCGGGACGAGGAGGAGATGCCCGCCCGCCGGGAGGAGGTCAACCACGCCAAGGAGGAGGAGATCGACTTCCGGCTCCTTTGCAACCCTGTACGTATCCTGGGCGACGAAAACGGCAAGGTCTGCCAGATCGAGTGCATCCGCATGCGCCTCCAGGCCCCCGACGAGAGCGGCCGCCGCTCTCCCAAGGAAGTGGTCGGCTCCAACTTCTTCCTGCCCGTGGATGCGGTCATCATGGCCCTGGGCACCAGCCCCAACCCCCTCATCCGCTCCACCACCCCCGGGCTGGAGACCAATCGCAAGGGCTGCCTACTGGTCAGCGAGGACACCATGAAGACCACCCGGGACGGCATCTATGCCGGCGGCGACGCGGTCACCGGCGCGGCCACCGTGATCCTGGCCATGGGCGCCGGTAAGAAAGCCGCCCAGGCCATGGACGAGTATCTCAGCGGCAAATAAAAACGGAAAAAGACGGAGAGGTCATCCCTCTCCGTCTTTTTTCCTGTCCAGACAGGCGTCCCCCCAGCTGGGGGCAATGAGGAGCGCCAGGTTGTCGCCCAGCACCTCGAAGAAGGCGGACAGCAGCTCGATCTGCTCCGCGTTCAGCCCCTGGGCGATGCGGATAGAGGCCAGCGTGGCCAGCAGCAAAAGCCCCTGGTTATTGCCGCTTCCCTGACAGCTTTTCACCCGCATTCCCCCTTGAGCCAGTTTACGCAGTTTTCTATGGAGAGGTGTAGAGGGACTTATTTTTCGCCCAGCGGGGAAGAATACCCTGTAAACGCCCTGAATCTGTTCAAAGCGGCGGAAAAAGAATGGAAATTTCTTGGAAAATAGTCGTTTTTCTACTTCCATTTCCTGAAAATTCTGATAGAATAAACTGTAATATCAAGCGGCCAAGAGCCGTGAATGAAGGAGTTCTATGAGTATGGCGAAAACCGTGAAGAAAGCGGAGACCCCCGTCAAGACCCCTGAGGCCCTGAAGGCCCCTGTGACGGCCGAAGCCGTCAAGACCCCCGCTGTTTCCGAGACTAAATCCGCCGCAAAGAAGGCTGCCCCCAAGACCGTGAAGACCAAGGCCGCCGCCAAGAAGACCACCACCAAGGCCGCGCCCAAGGCGTCCACTGCTGTGAAGGTGTTTGTGGAGTACCAGGGCCGTCAGATGGACATGGACGCGATCCTGGAGGCTGTAAAGACCGCCGCCGGAAAAAAGAGCGTCAAATCCCTGGAGGTCTATGTGAAACCCGAGGATGGCGCTGCCTACTATGTGGTCGACGGCAAGGATACCGGTAAGGCGATCATCTGAGTTGCCGCAAACCAGCTACAGAAAATACCAAAGCAGAGATAAAAAGCGGACGGCCTGATCAGGTCGTCCGCTTTTTATTATAAACTCCGAACATACCGCAGATCCACGCAGACCGTGTCGGGAGGGAAGTGGATATCGGCGTGAGTGCCATCCCAGGAAAAGCCGTGGGCGGCATAGAACTTCCGGGCCTTTTCATTTTCCCGAAGGACAAAGACGAAGGCGTTGCGGTAGCCCGCCGCCTTCAGCCGGGCCAGGGCCTGCGTCATAAGGATCCCGCCGTAGCCCTTGCCCCGCTCTGCCGGGTGGGTATAGAAGGACGCGATCTCACCCCAGTCCTCGTAGCCTGCGTTTTCAAAGGTGCAGACCTCTCCGGTGTTGTAGTTGCTCTTCCGGGCCCGGCAGTAATTGATGCAGGCCACTGGGACGCCGCCTCTGTAAAGCAGAAGGCCGTTACAAACGCCGGTCTTGTAGTTTTCCCGGAATACCTTTATCCAGCGCCCGTCGGTAATTTCCCGGGCCATATATTCGTCGGGGACGTAGCCCTTATAGGTGTCCCGCCAGCCCAGAGCATGGATGAGAGACATGGCGGTAAAATGCTCTTCTGTAACGGCGTCCACCAGCCGAAGCTCGTCAGGAGAGGGAGACGGCAGCATCCGCTTCGCCCTCTTTCTCCTCGTGGCTGCGCTGCTCCTTGGCCAGGGCACGGGCGTTGGCCAGCATGAGCTTGATGCGGTTTTCCTGGTTGATGCGGGTGGCGCCGGGGTCATAGTCGATGGCCACCACGTTGGACCAGGGGTAGTCGTCCTTGATCTTGCGGATCATGCCCTTGCCCACAATGTGGTTGGGCAGACATCCAAAGGGCTGGGTGCACACGATGTTGGGCACGCCGGTATGGATGAGCTCCAGCATCTCGGCAGTGAGGAGCCAGCCCTCTCCCATCTTATTGCCTTCGCCCAGATAGCCCTTGATATAGCTGTGGAGCTCGTTGAAGTCGCCGGGGGCCCGGAAGCCGCCCCGCTTTAAGGCGTCGATCATGGCGTGCTGGTACTTCATCAGGTAGTTTTGCAGCCAATGGCAGAATTTTTCCTTGATCCACTTGCCGCCATAGAGGCCCACATCCACCTCGCGGTTGTTTACCTTGAAGATGATAAAGTCCATCAGGCCGGGGATCACCGGTTCCGCCCCCTCGGAGAGGAGAAAATTAGCTAGGTCATTGTTACCCAAGGGAGCATATTTCACGTAGATCTCGCCTACCACACCTACCCGCACCTTCTCCTCGCCGGTGACGGGGATGGTCTTGAATTCGGCGGTGATGCGGTCGAAGTTGGCCTTCATGGACTTAAATGACATGCCCTTGCCCCTGTCCATATCCTGGAGCAGGAAGTCCATACAGCGCTGGACGGCGGCGTCTGTGTCCCCGCGGGTGACCTCATAGGGCCGCACCTGGTTGGCCACATTCATGATGAGGTCGCCGTAGATGATGGCATAAACCACCTTTCGCAAAAGCCCCAGGCTCAGCTTGAAGCCGGGATTACTCTCCAGCCCGGACAGGTTCACCGAGATGACGGGCACAAAGGCGAGCCCGGCCTTCTCCAGGGCCTTGCGCAGCAGGTGGATGTAGTTGCTCGCCCGGCAGCCGCCGCCGGTCTGGGTGATGACCAAAGCCACCTTGTGAGGGTCATACTTTCCCGATTGGACGGCGTTAATGAGCTGGCCGATGACCAGGATCGCAGGGTAGCAGGCATCGTTGTGGACATATTTCTGTCCCGCGTCGATGACGGGCCGGCCGGTATTTTCCAGCATTTCCACCTTGTAGCCTTCGCCACGGATGATGCTGACCAGCATGGCGAAATGGTCGGGAAGCATCTGTGGGATGAGAAGGGTGTATTCCTCCTTCATCTCCTTGGTGAAGAGGAGCCGGCCGGTCTTGTCGTATTTCAGTTCAGCCATAGTTACACTCCTTTCCGGGCGTCCATGGCGGCCATAAGGGAGCGGATGCGGATCTTCACCGCTCCCAGATTGTTGATATCGTCGATCTTCAGCTGGGTATAGAGCTTGCCGCCCTCCTCCAGGATGGCGCGCACCTCGTCAGCGGTGATGGCGTCGGTGCCGCAGCCGAAGGAGACCAGCTGCACCAGCTGCATATCCGGCTGGGAGCAGACATACCGGGCGGCGTTGTACATCCGGGACTGGAACGTCCACTGGTTGAGCACCTTGCGGGTCTCATAGCCCTCCAGGTGGCTCACCGCATCCTCTGTGATAAGCACGAAGCCCTGGCCGGTAATAAGGTCATTGATGCCGTGGTTGATCTCCGGGTCGATATGGTAGGGCCGGCCCGCCTGAACCAGGATGGGAAGGGCGTGTTCCCGGGCATAGGCGATATATTCCTGGCCCTTGGCCCACAGGTCTTTCTTATAGGCGTCGTAGGAGTCAAAGGCGGCCCGGGCCGCGGCAACGGTCTCCTTCTTCGGAATGGAGAATTCCTCCTCCATAATGGAGGAGATCCGCTTTTCAAAGTCCTTGTGCCGCCAGAGGCCCACATAGGGGAAAAGGAAACGGGTCTGTTTTAAAACAGGCACATTGGCGGAGAGCAGCTCCGGATAGTAGGCCACCACGGGGCAGTTATAGTGGTTATCGCCGATGCCCTCGTCATAGTTGTAGGACATGCAGGGATACCAGATGGCGTCCACACCCATCTCCACCAGGGCCTCCACATGGCCGTGGAGCAGCTTGGCGGGGTAACACACCGTGTCCGAAGGGATGGTGTGCTGGCCCTTGATGTAGAGCTTCCGGGAGGACTCGGGGGAGAGGACGACCTCAAAATTCAGCCGGGTGAAAAACTCGTACCAGAAGGGCAGGTTTTCATACATATTGAGGCCGAAGGGGATCCCCATCCGCCCCCGGATCCCGGAGCCCTGGCCCTTGCCCTCCATAGCCCGCAGCCTTTTATACTTGTATGTGCTCAGGTCGGGTAGCTGCTGCTTTTCCTTGCCCAGGGGCCGGGAGCAGCGGTTGCCGGAGATGAACCGGCGGCCCCCATCAAACTGGTTGACCGTCAGGGAGCAGTGGTTGGTGCACAGATTGCAGGTGGCGGGCTTGGCGCTGTGGGTGAAGGACTGTAAAGCCTCTTCGCCTAACAAATCGGAGCGCTCCAGGTGAAGATCCCGGGCGGCCAGGGCGGCGCCAAAGGCACCCATAAGTCCGGCGATGGTGGGCCGCACCACATCCCGGCCCAGCTCCTGCTCAAAGGCCCGGAGAACAGCGTCGTTGAGGAAGGTGCCCCCCTGGACGACGATATTCCTGCCCAGGTCGTCGGCGTTGGCGGCCCGGATGACCTTATAGACGGCATTTTTCACGATGGAGATGGAAAGACCGGCGGAGATGTCCTCCACGCTGGCTCCGTCCTTCTGGGCCTGCTTTACCGAGGAGTTCATAAATACGGTACACCGGGAGCCCAGGTTCACCGGCCGGGGGGAGAAGAGGCCCAGCTTGGAAAAGGCGGCGATATCGTACCCCAGGGCCTTGGCAAAGGTCTCAATGAAGGAGCCGCAGCCGGAGGAGCAGGCCTCGTTGAGCATAATGGAGTCCACCGCGCCGTTGCGGATCTTAAAGCACTTCATGTCCTGGCCGCCGATGTCGATGATAAAGTCCACATCGGGATTAAAGTGGGCGGCGGCCTTATAATGGGCCATGGTCTCCACTAGGCCCAGGTCGCACTGGAAGGCGTTTTTGATCAGCTCCTCGCCGTAACCGGTGACGGCGGAGCCCATGATGGTCACCCGGTCTCCGCAAAGCCGGTATATCTCCTTGAGCTGCTCCAGCACAATGGCCACAGGGTTGCCCTGGTTGGAGTGATAATAGCTGTAAAGGATACCGCCTTGCGGGTCGATCAAGGCCATTTTCGTGGTGGTGGAGCCGGCGTCGATGCCCAGCCAGGCATCCCCGGTATAGGCGGACAGGTCGGCCTGGGGAGGATGGTTGGCGTTGTGGCGGCGGAGGAAGGCGTCGTAGTCGGCCTGGTCGGTAAAGAGTGGGGGCATCACGTCCAGAGAACCGGTGGCGTCCACGCTCTCCTCCAGCAGCCGCAGACATTCCTCAAAGGGGCGGGGGGCATAGTCGGTGGAGCAGAGGGCCGCGCCCATGGCGGCGAAGCAGTCGCCGTCAGCGGGGAACACGGCGTGTTCGGCGTCCAGCTGCAGGGTGTCTACGAACCGCTCCCGCAGACCCATGAGGAAGTGGAGGGGGCCGCCCAGGAAGACGATCTTGCCCTTCAGCTCCCGGCCCTGGGTAAGGCCGGCCACCGTCTGATCCACCACCGCCTGGAAAATGGAGGCGGCGATGTCCTCCTTTCGCCCGCCCTGATTCAGAATGGGCTGGATGTCACTTTTGGCAAACACGCCGCAGCGGGAGGCGATGGGGTAGATCTTTTCGTGCTTGAGGGAGAGGGCGTCCAGCTCGTCGATAGACACGTTGAGCAGGGAGGCCATCTGGTCGATAAAGGCCCCGGTGCCTCCGGCGCAGGAGCCGTTCATTCGCTCCTCCAGCGCCCCGCCAAAGAAAATGATCTTGGCGTCCTCGCCCCCCAGCTCAATGACCGCGTCGGTACCGGGGACGAAGGTGTTGACGGCGGCGGCGGTGGCATAGACCTCCTGGACAAAGTCGATGCCGCTGGCCTTGCTGACGCCGAGACCGGCCGAGCCGGTGATGACCATATGTACGTCCTTGCCGGAGAGCATGTCCTGAATGGAGCGCAGGGTTTGAGCCGCCCGCTCCCGGGTCTTGGAGAAGTGCCGCTCGTAGGAGCGGAAGAGAAGGGTGTCATTTTCATCCAGCACCACCACCTTGACGGTGGTGGAGCCGATATCAATGCCGACGCGAAGGTTCATAGCATACACCTCGAAAAACTCATTCCATAGTTGGTTAGCCTATATTTTATCGCAAAATATGCCGATTGACAACTGTTTATTTCATACGGAACTGGAAGGATAAGTCCGGCCCTGTTTTTCAAACCAGAAAAAGAAATGATTGACAGACGATATTATATCATATATAATATCGCAAGAAAATAAAGAAGGAGGGATGCGCTGGTGGTATTCCAACTGAACACACCGCTGCTGGACGGGTGTGTGCTGGCCATTTTAGAGCAGGGAGACGCCTATGGCTACAACCTGACCCAGCGGCTCAAGCAGGAGATCGATATTTCGGAATCCACCCTCTATCCCGTGCTGCGGCGATTGCAGCGGGATGGGTGTCTGGCGGTTTATGACCAGCAATTCCAGGGGCGAAACCGGCGTTATTATGCCATCACCCAGTCTGGGCGGGCGCTTTTAGCGGAGTGCCGGCGAGATTGGACGGACTATACTTGCCGGGTGGCAAAAATCTTGTCAGGGGGCGATGAAGGATGACTGTAGAGCAATATCTGTTTCTGCTGCGGGCGGAGTTGACGGGTTATTTATCGCAGGAGGAGCTGGAGGATATCCTGCGGTATTATACGGAATATTTTGAAGAGGCCGGCCCGGAACGGGAGCGGGAGGTCATGATGGAACTGGGCTCTCCCCAGCGGCTGGCGGAGAAGATCCTGGGCCGTCCGACGGAGGAGAACATGATCCCGGCGGCGGAACCTTACGCCTATGGGTCGCAGGAGGGGGACTACATCCCCCAGACCGGAAGCGGGATGCCCCGCTGGCTTTTTATCCTGATCCTTGTGGCGGCGGCCATCTTTGTGGGGCCGGTGCTGCTGGGGCTGGTCTTCGGTCTGGGTCTGGGCGGACTGGTGTGTGTGACAGTGGGCCTGGGTCTGGTGATGGGCGGCGTGGGGAAGCTTTCCTTTGGTGGACTTCTCTATTTGGGCGGCGGAGGTCTGATCACAACGGCGGTGGGCCTTTTCCTCCTGGCGGGGGCTCTGGCCGCGGTGTGGGGCGCGGTAAAGCTGATCCACTGGTTCCGTTGCAATTTTGTGGAGGGGGGCTACCAAGATGAAAAGGCTTGTTAAGTTCTGCCTCTCTGTGGCGGGAACGCTTCTGGCGGTAGGCATTGTGTGTATGGTGGCGGGGGCTGTTATGGGCGGCCGGGGAGAAACTGACCGCTATTTTGAAGAGAATTGGCACAGCATCCGCTGGACTCGTGTCCTGACAAAGGGGGATGGCATCCACATCGGCGGAGAAAACGGATTCCATGTGGACGGCACCGGCGTGGACATCGGGGGTGAACACGGGATCCATCTGGAGCACCACGGAAGCGAGAGCAAAGGAGCGGCGCAGAACATCGAGAGCGGCGCCCTGAGCGGCGTCGCTTCCATAGAGGTCGACGTGGACTGCGCCGATGTCTGGATCCAGGAGGGGGAGACCTGCGGCGTCTCCCTGAGCTGGGAGCTGAGCAACTATTCCATGGCGTGGGAGATGGCGGACGGCCATCTTGTCGTTACCAGCGACAGCTGGCCCGGTATAATGCCCGGCGGCCTTGGAGGCGACTGTAAGGCCGTTATCACGCTCCCCGCCGGAACGGCGCTGGACGAGCTGAAGATCTCTACCGACCTGGGCGATATCGAGGTAACGGGAGATATTACGGCCCGAGAGGCCGATCTCTCCACCGACTTGGGAGATGTGACCTGTCAGGGCCTTCGGGCCAAGGAGATGGAGACGGAGACCGACCTGGGAGACGTGAAGCTTCATCTGCCGGGGGGACGGGAGGATTACAGCTGGGAGCTGGAGACCAATATGGGAGAGCTTTACCTGGATGGGGAGAACCGCAACGGCGGCTTGGGAACCATCGTCGAGCGAGGCGGCACAGGCAAGAACATCTTGGAGGCCAGCTCCGCTTTGGGGGACGTACAAATTTATTTTGGCGCATAAGCGCGAGGGGGAGAGCGGAAGCTCTCCTCCTTTTTTCTTAGACATGCCCACCTCCGGCCCGGCATAGACTGACCAGAGGGGGTGCTGCAGCGTGGAGTGGAGTTTTGACGGCCCCAATGGCGTGGTGACTGTGTGCCGGGAGGGGGAACAGGCTCTTTGCCGGGCTGTCCGTCCTGACGGGAGGGGCGGACTGTGGAAGGCATGGCTCCTGGGGGAGAGAGGAAAAGCCCTGCTGGGCACGCTTATCCCGGAGGGCGGCATCCTGCGTCTGCGGCGGACAATGCCGGTGGAGCAGCTGGAACGGCAGGGCGCCTGGCCGCCCACGGGGGCAGAGCTGGTTTTGGCGGGGAGCGCCGCGCCGCAAAATCACCCACCCGGCTGGCAGTGGACGGACTGTCCCGGCCAGCTCATGGGGGAGCCCGGCCTGCGCAGAGCCCTGCACGCTGTGGAGCGGGCCATGCTTCGCAGAGATGAGGAGGGGTTTTTGCTGGCCCTGCCCTTCACGCCGGGGGAGGCATTTCCTGTTCCCGCGCTGTTTTGTCTGGGCCGGGTCGAGGAGCTGGGCGACAGGCGGTACGTCCTCTTTCGGTTTTCCCGCCGTGGCTGTCCTCAACTTTTGCATAATTCTGAAACGCTGGGAAAAACTACCCTCGAAATCTAAAAGGAGGGAAGAGCAATGCCCAATTTAAGCGCCAAAGAACTCTCGGGTCTCAGCGACCAGCTGGCCTTTGAAAAGGTCATCTGTGCCAAGTATCAGGCCGCCGTGCAGGAGACGGAGGACGCCCAGCTGAAAACCAGCTTTCAGCAGTACGCCGATCAGCACCGGCAGAATTACAACTGCCTGCTGAACTTTTTGCAGTAAGGAGAGAAGGGCCATGAACGATCAGGAACGTATCACAGACATGATCCTCAGCGAGAAGAAGATGAGCACCAATTATAACACCTTTGCCTCGGAGTGTGTGGACGATAAGCTCCGGGACGAGTACCTGAAAATTTTGAACCAGAGCCACATGACGCAGACGACCCTCTTTAAGACTGCCCAGTCCAAGGGCTGGTACACGGTGGAGCCGGCGCCCCAGAGCAAAATCACGGAGACCTACAACAAGTTCAACGCAGAAAAGCCCTGAAGGCTGTAGACGGAAGGCGATCACCGCCTTCCGTCTATTTTTTATTGACAAGAACGGAAAATCGAATTATAATCATAGCGAATAGGTAGGAATTAAGGGGCCACTACATTCAGAAAGGAGCTTTCGAATGTCCAAGATCGTATATGCAGACCATGCCGCCACCACGCCCCTGTCCGCTAAGGCGCAGGCGGCCATGGAGCCCTTTTTTGCGCAGCGATTTGGGAATCCGTCCAGCCTTTACGCCTTTGGCCAGCAGGCCAAGACCGACCTGGAGGAGGCCCGCGCTGTGATCGCCCGATGCATCGGGGCACAGCCCAGCGAAGTGCTGTTTACGTCCGGAGGAACGGAGGGGGACAACTGGGCCCTGAAGGGCGTGGCAGAGCTGCGGAAAAACAAGGGCAAGCACATTATCACCACCGCCATTGAGCACCACGCCGTCCTTTACACTGCCCAGTATTTGGAAAAGCTGGGCTATGAGGTCACCTACCTGCCGGTAGACAGCCTGGGCCGGGTAGAGCCGGAGCGGGTGCGCGCCGCCATTCGTCCGGATACTATTCTGATTTCCGTCATGGCGGCCAACAACGAGATCGGCACCATCGAACCCATTGCCGCCATTGGGGCGGTCGCCAGGGAGGCGGGGGTCGTTTTCCATGTGGACGCTGTGCAGGCGGTGGGCCACATCCCGGTGGATGTGAAGGAGTGGGGCTGTGACCTGATGACTTTCTCCGCCCACAAGTTTTATGGCCCCATCGGCGTGGGTGGGCTCTATATGCGCCGGGGGCTCCGGCTACCGCCCCTCATCCATGGGGGCGGGCAGGAAAAGGGCCTGCGCTCCGGGACGGAGAATGTGGCCGGGGCCGTGGGAATGGCCGCCGCCCTCCAGGAGGCGGTGGATGAATTGGACAGCGAGTCCAAACGCCTGTCCGCGCTGCGGGATCAGTTGTTGGACGGCCTTTCCAAGCTGCCCTGCGCCCAGGTCACCGGCGACCGGGAAAACCGTCTTCCCGGCACCGCGTCCCTGATCTTTGAAGGGGTGGAGGGGGAGGCCCTGCTGCTCCATCTGGACGCCAGAGGGATCCGCGCCTCCTCCGGCTCCGCCTGCTCTTCGGCCTCTCTGGATCCCTCCCATGTTCTGCTGGCCATCGGATTGCCCCACGAGGTGGCTCACGGCTCCCTCCGGCTGAGCCTGGGCCGGGAGAGCACCCAGGAGGATGTGGATTACATCCTTCGGGAAGTCCCAGCGGTAGTGAACGCGCTGCGGGAAATGTCCCCGGTCTGGGACGTCAAGACCCAGAAACCGGTCTGGTATCATTGAAAGGAGAAGCAAATCATGTTGTATTCCGATAAGGTCATGGATCATTTTGAGCATCCCCGGAACGTGGGAGAGATAGAAAACCCGGATGCCGTGGGCCAGGTGGGCAACCCCAAATGCGGCGACATTATGAAGATGTATCTGAAGATCGAGGACGGCATCATTGTCGATGTGAAGTTTAAGACCTTCGGCTGCGGCTCCGCCATTGCCACCTCCTCCATGGCCACCGAGCTGATCAAGGGAAAATCGGTGGAGGAGGCTTTGCAGCTCACCAACGCCGCTGTGGCCGAGGCGCTGGACGGACTGCCGGCCTATAAAATGCACTGCTCAGTGCTGGCGGAGGAGGCCATCAAGGCAGCGCTGGCCGACTATTACCAGCGGCAGGGGCTGCCGGTTCCCGAGGCGTGCAAGTTCACAGAAGGAGAGGAGCACGGCTGCGCCTGCGGTCTGTGACCGGAGAGAGGAGAAGGGCCTGAGGAGGCGTGAGCTGCGCCTCTTTAGGCCCTTTTTTCATGAGAATGAGGACGAAAAACAGTTGCGTTGACGCCCAACCTGGGCTATACTAAAAAGGTGAAAAAGGAGGCGCCGCCATGGAGAGCCTATACAGTGTAAAGCTGACCCGGCTGGTGGAGGATTTCCACCTGGAAGTGCTGCGGAAGGGAAAGGGATATGAGAAGTACCTTGTCCGCACACAGGATGTGAACCGGCCCGGCCTGCAGCTCATCGGTTTCTTTGACTATTTCGATCCCCTGCGCCTTCAGGTGCTGGGCAAGGTGGAGCATACCTTCCTGGAGGGAGCAAGTTCCGAAGAGCGGCGCAGGGTCTTCGAGCAGTTCATGAGTTATGACATTCCAGCGCTTATCATCACACGGGAGATGGAGCCCTTTCCCGAGTGCATGGAGATGGCGGAGAAGTACGACAGGACTATTTTGCGCTCTCCGGAGACCACCTCCGCCTTTATGGGCGCGCTTATCACCGGCCTGCGCAACTATCTCTGCCCGCGGATCACCCGCCATGGCGTACTGGTGGAGATCTATGGCGAGGGCGTGCTCATATTCGGTGAGTCCGGCGTGGGCAAGAGCGAGACTGCCATCGAGCTCATCAAGCGGGGCCACCGCCTCATTGCCGACGATGCGGTGGAGATCAAGCGGATGGGTTCCTTTCAGCTCATGGGCAGCGCCCCGGAGCTGATCCGTCACTACATGGAGCTGCGGGGCATCGGCGTGATCGATGTACGGCGGCTTTTCGGTGTGGCCGCCGTTAAGGATGAGGCCAACATCGATCTTGTGGTGAATCTGGAGCCCTGGCGGGACGGGGCGGTCTATGACCGCCTGGGCCTGGAGGAGCTGGTCACGACCATTTTGGATGTGGAGGTGCCCTCGGTGACCATTCCGGTGAAGCCGGGGCGGAATTTGGCGGTTATTATTGAGGTGGCGGCGATGAACAACCGCCATAAGCGCATGGGATATAACGCTGCCCAAGCCTTTACCGACCAGATCAACCGGCACTTCGACCAGGCGATGGCTGAGCAGAGCGGGGAGGATCAATAGGAGCGAAAAAGCGGGACGGCATCGCCGCCCCGTTTTTTTACAAAAATCGCCGTGGGATTTTCCGGGAAGCGCTGTATGATCTATTAGAAGGACAAATGTGGAGGTGAGACGGTGGACGAGGATATCCTGACTATGATGAAAGCGGGCGACCAGGAGGGCCTGAAGCGCCTTCAGGAGCGATACGGCAACCTGACCCGGTATGTGGTGCGGGGCGTTTTGGGGGACGGCCGGGATGTGGAGGAGTGTGTCAGCGACGTATTCCTGCGCGCCTGGGAGAAGATCGGCCAATATGATCCGGACAAGGGCAGGCTGTCCACCTGGCTCACCGCCGTGGCCCGAAACGCCGCCCTCAACAAAAAGAAGGGGATAGGGGCGGTCTCAGAGCCTTTGGAGGAGAGCTGTGCCGCCGTGCCCTCTCCGGAGGAGGCGCTTCTGCGCCAAGAGCGCGTGGAGCGGCTCCGTTCGGTCATTCAGGCTCTGCCCCGGCAGGAACAGATCCTGTGCTACCGAAAATATTATTATATGCAGTCCACCGCCCAGATCGCCGCCGAGCTCGGCCTTACGGAGCGGGCAGTGGAGGGGCGGCTGTACCGTCTGAGGCAAAAGCTGCGACAGCGGTTGGGAGGTGAGGCGCTGTGAGCACAAGAGACGACAAAGGTTTTGAGGAGCTACTTGCCCGGGAGCTGACCGAGCTTCCCCCCGACGACGAGATAGTGGCGCGGACGAACTCTTGGGAAGAGCCGGTGACCCGCATCGCCATGGGGTTGGCGCTCACTACCATCAAGCTGAATTTCCTTTGGCTGAACTATCTTCTGCCTGGGATCGGATACCTTATGCTTCTGCTGGGCTTCCGGGCGCTGCGCCGGGAAAACCGCTGGTTTGCTGCCGGCTGGGGGCTCTCCCTTCTGCGTCTGGCAGGCTGGATGTGCACGCTTGTTGAAGCCTCCACCGGCTGGCGCGGCCCGGAGATCGAGAACTCTCTCCCGCTGATCCTGTTGGCGGTGGCCATCCAGGTGGGATACTTCCTTATTCTGCGTAAGGCGCTGGCGGAGGTATTTCAAAAGGCGGAGGTGCCCTGGGAGCGGGATCCGCTGCTTCTGCTGGCGGGGCTCACCGTGGCCATAGCAGTCCTTGCCCGTTCTCCGCTAAGCAACAGTTGGCTGGCCGCTATTCCCACCCTGGGGTTCTATATTTACGCGCTCAACGCCCTCTACCACCTGCCGGAGAAGCTCTCCGACGCAGGCTACGCCCTCGCTGCCGCTCCGGTGGCGGTCAGTGAGAAAACCGTGAAGTGGGTCTACTGGCTTCTCTGTCTTGCCATCGTGACAGCTGGTAGTCTCTATGCCGCTCATATTCCCCTGGAGGCGGCGCCGGATACCGGGGCCCGGAGTGCCCCGGTACGCCAGGAGCTGTTGGCGTTGGGCTTTCCGGAGGAGCAGCTTCAAGACCTGCCGGACAGTGCGCTGGAGGGTCTGTCAGGTGTGCTCAACCTGGACGTTTCACAAGAACTTTTGATGTTCGACCCCCACAGCGAGCCGGAATATAACAGCTATGGCCTGGTCTACCAGTATGTGGATGCGCCGGGAAAGGCCAATCTGGACGTGACCGCTGTGACGGCGGAGCTGCCCGGGCACCAATTCCGCACCTTCCTGTTCTTCCAATGGAAGAGCATGTCCTACGGCGCCGACCACGGCCCCTTCTGGACGGACAGCTTCCTGTTCCGGCCGGAGGAGTCCGCCGGGGAGACGCGCTATACCGGAGCCCTTCTCTATGAGAAGGGGGGAGAGAGCTGGATCGCCCCCATCCCGGAGCTGACGATGAAAGGGCATACCGCTACGGGCTTTTTCGGAACGTCAAACTTCCAGGCTATCACCGGCCGGGTCAATTACCCTATGGGGGCGGAAAACCGCCGGGGCTGGCTGCAGGTAGATTTCACCATGCCGGAGGACTACTGGTTGGGGAGCATGATCTTCAACTGGTACCGAAGCGGCGCGCCCACGTTCCCCCATACCGATCCGATGGAGCGCGTCGGTTCGATCCACGAAAACCGGAGGCAGTTCTACACCACCTTCCAGACCCTGTCCCGCTATCTCTGGGAGCAGGCGGGGGAACCGGAGGAGTGGCCGCCCCAGTGACGGAAGAGCGCAAAAAAGAGGCTGTCAGCGTTTGCTGACAGCCTCTTTTTTGTGGTTTCATACATCCGCGTTTTCCCGGTATTCCTTCTGAGATTGGATATCAATGTGTCCAAATTTGTTGCGCAGATATCCGTAGAGGAAGATGCCGGCGGTGATGACCAGTGTGACGACCTTGTAGCCGTTGGAGATAAAGCTGTAGGACACCAGGATGACGGAAGCGAGGATGGCAAGGATATTGAGCGCCTTATAAAGGGCAGGGGAAATCTTGATACCGCTCTCTGTCCACTCTTTGGCAAACCGGTTGGGGACATTCAGGGAGAAGATGGTGCAGACGATCATCACCAGCCCCAAGGGAACCAGCTGCATGGTGACCATGTCGTTCAGATCCAGGCCCAAAATGATGGGAAGTACGCCTACTACATAGAGGAAGCCCAGGACATAGGGGGTGCCATTCTTGGTGGTCTTACCCAGAACAGCGGGAAGCCAGCCGTCGCGGGCGGAGGCCATCAGGGGCTGATAGCTGGAGGCGGTGCCGCCCACCAGAGAGGTTCCCAGGGCAAAGAGGGCGCCGCCGACCAGGAAGAAGGTGGCAAGGCTACCGGGCATCATCAGTTTGGCGATATCCCCCAGGCCCATCCCGGCGATCTTGCCGTAGGAATAGGCGTGGGTAGCGGCAAAACCGATGACAGCGTAAAGGATCGCGGCGATCAGAGCGGACAGGAAGAATGCCAGGGGCAGGCCACGCTTGGGATTTTTGGCCGCCTTGCCCATGCTGATGACATATTGAAAGCCGTTGCAGGTATAAGACATAAGGGCGGTGGCCATCATCAGGCCGGTGGGGCCGTTGATGAGCATGGGCTCTCCGGCGTAAGCGGAGGGGTCAAAATTCATGATACCGTACACCACGAACAGACCCAGGGCCACATACATACAAATGCACATCCCATTTTGAACCCGGGCGGCAAACTTGGTGCCTGCTATCACACAGGCATAGGTGGCGGTAAGAACTAAAATAGCCACGATCTTGCGGTAAGGAGTTAGAGCAGGGAATAGCATTTCCAGGTACATAGCAAATGCGATGACGGTCACCGACTGGGTGCCCAATTTAAAAAATACATCGTTGGCGGCGGTAAAGCCGGCGCAAATCTGGGGACAAGTCAGGGAGTCATAGGCATACATACCGCCGTCCAACTCAAACACATTGGCCAGGATGGGATAGCGGATGGACTGGAGAACCACAAGGGCCATGGCCAGAAACAGGGCGATGACGATGCCCCGACCGGTGTAGGCGATACCGTAACCCAGCATAGAGAAAACTCCTGCGCCGATGATGGTGCCAACGCCAATGGAAGTCAGGTCAAACACATTTAGCTTTTTGTTATCCATAAAGAATACCTCCCATTTTTCTTATTTATTTTGTAGAGCCCTGTTGGGCCTCGTATTCCGCAAAGGCTGCTGCGATGCGGTCGATGGCCTCCTTCATGGTGGCTGTGGAGCAGGTCAGACACAGCCGCAGGTAGTGTTCTCCCTGCTCCGGGTCGTGGGAGAGACCGCCCTGGACGGCCACATTTGCCTTGTGATTGACCAGATATTGCAGAATATCCTGGCTGTAACCGTAATCGGAAAAGTCCACCCAGACCACATAAGTGGCTTGGGGTATATAGGCCTTGGCCTTGGGCAGCTTTTCATGGATGTAGTCCACCGTCCAGGCCAGCCCCCGATCCAAATAGTCGTTGAGCGCATCCAGCCAATCCTCGCTCTCGTCATAGGCGGCGATCATGGCGGCCACGGCGAAGGGGGTGGGCATATTGGTGATGTAGTTGTCCATGAATTGGGCACGCAGGGAATCGTTGGGGATCACGGAGTAAGCGCAGTGGAGGCCCTGGAGGTTAAAGGACTTGTTGGGGCCAGAGACCATCACCAGGTTGCTGTGATCCTGTACTGCCTGGAGGATGGGGATATGCTTTTCTCCATGACGCACAAAGTCAGAGTGGATCTCATCAGAGACGATGACGACACCGTTTTTCCGGCAGATCTCCGCCATGCGGTTGAGCTCCTCCGCCGTCCAGATACGGCCCACCGGATTTTCGGGGGAGCAGAGGACAAAGACCTTGTTCTCCTTCTGGGCGCAGAGGGTCTCGAACCGGGCCCAGTCCATCTCGTAGACGCCTACGGCAGGGTGGAGCTTTTGACAGTTGACCACCTTGCGGTCCAGGTGTGTGATCGTGCTGGTGAAGTTGCTGTAGACAGGGGAGCAGAGGATCACGCCGTCTCCCGGCGCGGAAAAGGCATTGACTGTTTGACCGACGCCGTCCAAAGCTCCGTTGGAGTAGATGATCCATTCATTTTTGATGTCAAACCCATAGCGGCGGCGGTACCAGTTGATAATGGACTGATTGAACTTCGGTTCCGCCCCCGCTGTGGTATAGCCGAAGTTGGCGTGATCCGCCACCCGATGCATGGCCTGAACAATGGCTGGAGCCGCCTTAAAGTCCATATCTGCCAGAAGAAGACGAACCGTGTCCTCATCCAGCCGGATCTCCGGAACGATAGCCCGGAAATAGCCGGGATCATCAAATTTCATGCTATAGGTTCCAAAACGCTGAACCTCATGGTCAAAATCGTACTTCATTTGATCCCTCCTCATTTTTCTTCCCTTGGAATATTTCCCGCTCAGGCGCCCATTCCTCACCTCCCGTATACACCTGCCACAAAGTATTTTAGTAGCTAAAGGAGTTGCGCAAAAGAAAACTGCTTTAGTAGCTAAAATAATTATAAAAGGAAAGCGCCTTCCTGTCAATACAAGAAGACGCTTTTTGCCGTTTTGAATAGAAAAGTTACCTGTCACTTGTGAATATTGCCCGTATCCTTTGCTCATATCGAATGAGGTCTTCCAGCTCAGAGTCAGAATACTCCTCCAATTTTTCGCTGACAGAGAGATGTTCCTCCCGGTCATAGGCAATGTGATCGGCGCACAGGGCTTTGCCTTTTTCCGTGAGGGAGAGGATGGTTTGCCGCTTGTCCTGGCTGGACTTCAGGCGGATCACATAGCCCTTTTTCTCCAGCTTGGCAGCCATTTGCGTCACCGCACCGGGGGTCACGTTTAGAAGCTCAGCCGCTTCGCTCATGGAAGGACGTTCCCTTGAGCCCAGGGCCATCACAAAATGAACTTCTTTCATATACAGGGAGTCGTCCGCGGCATATTTCCGGGGGCGATTCATAAAGTCGGAGATCGTGGTGGCGGATGTCGTACACTCCCACAACAGCTTTTCAATCAGTTTCAGCCGATCCACACTGTCATCCCTTTCCTTTATAAAAAGAAGCTCTGAAGCACTTTCGGCTCCAGAGCTTCTTTAGGGGTTCTTATTTTACTTCTGCAGCTGCTTGGCGATCTCCTCGGCGAAGTTCTCCTGCCGCTTCTCGATGCCCTCGCCCTTCTCAAAACGCACGGCGCTCTTGAAGGTGAGGCTGCCGCCGGCGGCCTTGGCGGCGGAGGCGATATAGGCCTCCACGCTCATGGAGCCGTCCTTCACAAAGGCCTGCTGGAGCAGGCAGTTCTCCTCGTAGAACTTGCGCAGCTTGCCGGTGACGATGCCCTCCTTGACCTTGTCGGGCTTGGCGGCCATCTTGGGATCGTTGGCCATCTGCACCAGCATGATCTTCTTCTCTTCCTCCAGGGTGGCGTCGTCCACCTGGCTCTTGTCCCAGAAACGGGGGTTCATGGCGGCGATCTGCATGGCCACGTCCTTGCCGATGGGCTCCACCTTGTCAGCGGCCAGGTCAGTCTCAAAGTTCACCAGCACGCCGATCTTGCCGCCGGCGTGGACATAGGGAACGCTGACGCCCTCAGTGAAAAGGAAGAAGCGGCGCACCTTGATGTTCTCACCGATGACCAGCACCATCTCCTGCTGCTCCTCCTGGACGCTGCGGCCGTTGCCGTAGGGGGCGGCCATGAGGGCGTCCAGGTCAGCGGGTTTGTTGGCCACCACAGAGGCGGCGACACCGTGGACGAACTCCACGAACTTCTCGTTTTTGCCCACAAAGTCGGTCTCGGCGTTGACTTCCACCACAACGCCCACACCGTCGATGACGGCGGCATAAGCGGCACCCTCGGCGGCGATGCGGTCACCCTTCTTGATGGAGGCGGCCAGGCCCTTCTCCCGGAGATACTCCACGGCCTTGTCCATGTCGCCGTTAGTCTCCACCAGAGCCTTCTTGCACTCCATCATGCCCACGCCGGTCTTTTCCCGGAGGGCCTGCACTTCTTTTGCGGAAATTGCCATATCAATGACCTCCTATTAATATTCAAATAAAAGAAGCGCCCGCCCGCGCTGGACGGGCGCTTCCCAAATTTCCTTCTTACTTACTCAGCGGGAACCTCGGCAGGGGCCTCGGCGGGAGCGGCGTCCACGCCCTGGCGGCCCTCCTGGATAGCGTTGGCCATAACGCCGGAGATGAGCTTGATGGCCCGGATAGCGTCATCATTGCCGGGGATCACGTAGTCGATTTCGTCGGGGTCGCAGTTGGTGTCCACAATGGCCACAATGGGGATGTGGAGCTTGCGGGCCTCGTTGATGGCGTTGCGCTCCTTGCGGGGATCCACCACGAACAGGGCGGAGGGGAGCTTGCGCATCTCGGTCACGCCGCCCAGATACTTCTCCAGCTTGGCGATCTCGCCCAGGTGATGCATGACCTCCTTCTTGGGGAGCATATCGAAGGTGCCGTCCTCCTGCATCTTCTTGAGCTGGTTGAGACGATCCACACGGCCCCGCATGGTCTTGAAGTTGGTGAGCATGCCGCCCAGCCAACGGGCGTTGACGAAGTACATGCCACAGCGGCCAGCCTCTTCCTTAATGGCCTCCTGGGCCTGCTTCTTGGTGCCCACGAAGAGCAGGGTGCCGCCCTCAGCGGACATATCCCGCACGAAGGAATAGGCCTCCTCCAGCTTCTTCACGGTCTTCTGCAGGTCGATAATGTAGATGCCGTTGCGCTCGGTGTAGATATACGCGGCCATCTTGGGGTTCCAGCGGCGGGTCTGGTGTCCGAAGTGGACGCCCGCCTCGAGAAGTTGCTTCATAGATACGACTGCCATAGTTCAAATTTCCTCCTTTATTTGTTGATTCCTCCACCCGTTTCATCCAGAGCCGGCCAACCGGGTGATCCCGGCACCTGGCCCTCTGTCCGCGGATGTGCGTAATCACATGCCATGGTAGTTTACCACAGTTTGCCCGGAAAGGCAAGGTTTTTTTCCTGAAAAAGGAATGTTTTTCCGGCAAATGAGTTCACTTGCCCAACGCGCCGTTTTTCTTCCAGGCGGCCAGCACAGCGTCGATGGCCGCGGCCCGGAGCCCGTGACGTTCCAGCTGCGCCACGCCCTCGATGGTAGAGCCGCCGGGGGAACAGACCGCATCCTTCAGCGCGCCGGGATGCTCGCCTGTTTCCAGCACCATGGCCGCCGCGCCCAAGACCATCTGGGCGGCGTAGAGCATGGCCTGCTTCCGGGGCAGCCCTGCCGCCACGCCGCCGTCAGCCAGGGCCTCGATATAGGGATAGACGAAAGCGGGGCCGCAGCCCGCAACGGCGCTGAAGGCGTCTATCTGCCCTTCCTTGATACGCTCCACCCGGCCGGAGGCGGCCAGAATGGCCTCAACATCCGCAAAGTGTTTTTCCTTTGCGGTGCTTCCGCCGCAAAGAGCGGTCATGCCCCTGCCGATGGCGCAGGGGGTGTTGGGCATGATGCGCAGAACGGGGACATCGGGCCCAGCCCAACGCTGGATGTCATCCAGAACGATACCTGCCGCCACAGAGACGACCGCCCGGCCGGACAGGGCAGGGGAGAGCTCGGTCAGCAGGGCCTTGATCTGCTTGGGTTTGACGCAGAGAAAGAGATATTGGGCGGCGGCCGCCGCCTCCAGGTTGGTCTCAAGGGAGGTACAGCCGGTCTCGACCGCCAGAGCCTGGGCCTTGGCGGCAGTGCGGTTGGAGCAGACCACCTGGTCGCCCCCAAGGGCCGTACAGGCGGCCCGGAGCAGGGCGGCGCCCATATTGCCCGTGCCGATAAATGCCGCTTTTTTCATAAGAAGGTCACCTCAATTCAAAAGTCTTTCTGCACATGGAATAAAAAAGAGGGCCGCACCTTGTGCGGCCCTCTTTGGCAATTGATCAGATTTCCAAGCCGTCTCCAAAGAGGGCGTTGGTCTCGGGATCCTCCGCAATGCGCATGGCGCCCTGGATCCGGGCACCCTGGTTCATCGCGATAGTGCAGGCTGTGACATTGCCCGCCAGTACGGAGCCAGGGAAGAAGGTGGCGGCCCGGGCAATCTGGAGATTGCCCTTGATCTTGCCGTCAGATTCGATATCGGTGGCCAACACATCGCCCACGACCACAGCGCTGGCGTCCAGCGATACGGAGGAGGTAGAGGTGATATTGCCCTGAACGGCACAGCCCGCCAGCACAACGGCGGCGCCCTTCACATCGCCCAGCACCTTACCGGTGATGCGCACATTACCGGTGGCCTCCAGGTTACCCTTTAGCTTGCCCAGCACCTCCACATCGCCCTCGGCCCGCAGGTCGCCAAAAAAGGTGGCGCCGGCGGCGATAACCGTGGCGTTGGGACGGATGAAGGGTGCACGCACATCCTCCTCGTCGTCATCCCCGGAGAACATGGGCTCCGGCCTGGGCGCTGCCGCAGAGGCAGGGGAGGGAGGCGGCGTAACGGAACGGCCGATGCCGAAAAAGCCGCCCCGGGCGGGCTGAGGCTCCGGTCTGGGCTCCAGTTCCACCTTGGGCTCCGGCGCCTTCGGCTCCTGCTGGGGCTCCACCCGGGTGGCCACGCGGGGCTCCTTCCGGGCTTCCACCTTAGGTTCCACTGTGATCTCCACAGGGGACTCCTGGAACAGGGTCTTCTCAACGGTCTGGGCGACCTCCTGGCGGGTGGAATCCAAGTCGGTCTCAAAGGTAGCGTCGCCTTTTTCCTCCTTGGTCATACCAACCAGACCCAGCAGCTCCTTCATTGCCTGTCTCATATTTTCTTTATTACTGGCCATATGCCGCACCTTCCCATCTGTGCAAACTCTCCCGCGCCCGCTTTTTAGGGTGCGCTTTTATAGCTGAATACCACCGGCAGTACCGCAGTCGTCAGAGGCTGGAACTTATAGCCCTCACTCTGCAGTCCCTCGATAATGCCGCCCAGCGCTTTGGCGACGGTCTCCTTGCCAAAGCTGTCCTGCAGCATGACGATCCCCCGGCTCTTGTCCGCCATCCCATCAAGCACATTGGCCCGGATCTGGTCGATGGTCTGACCGCTCTGCGTGCTCTCGCCGGACACGTTCCAGTCGAAGTAGACAAAGTTGCGGCGGAGCATTTCGGCAATGAGCTCCTGATAGATATTGCTGTTATAAGCGTTGATGCTTCCGCCGGGGAAACGGAAGATCTGTACCTTTTGACCTGTAGTCTCATAAACCAGGTCATAGATCTTTTGAAAATCGGCCAGATAGTCCTCGACTGAGTTATATACCTCCTGATAGGAGAGGCTATAGCTGCGAAGGCCAATGGCGTGCCCCCGGATCCCGATCTCCTTCAGAATGGTCAGGGAGTCGGCGTCGGTCTGGCCGGAGACGAAAAAGGTGGCTTTCACACCATATTCATCCAGTGTGTCCAGAATGTCCAGGGTGTTGGGACTGGGACTTCCGTCGAAGGTGAGATAGACCGTTTCCTCCGCCGGGGTGCGGTTGGTAGGGATCGCGGTCTCACCGTAGAGCTCGGGAAAGAGCTCCTGATAGGCGAGAGCCTCGGCCTGGTCAGGGCCCAGCAGGGCAGAGTAGTCCGGCGTGCCGGGCACGGCGGACTCCAAACGGGCAAGCCGCTGTTCCAGAGAAGCGCACCGCAGGCCAAAAACGATGGCCAGAACAGTGGGAACGAGGATCAACAATGCCAGAACGATCAGGATCAGACGCTTGAAAAACGTCACGCTGAAGGTCTTCATTGCCTATCCTCCCATCCACGACACGCGCGCATGGACAGAGCGCCGCGTAGTTTAACAGTATGATTATAAAGCAGATGCCTCGAAAAGGCAAGGAAAATTTGCAAAGAGTGGGCATTTCCTCGAAAATTTGTAAAAGTTTTCCAGCGGAGAGAGAGCGGAGCTCTTTGGATTTCCGGCCTTTTCCGCAGGGCATAGAAAAACCACTATTGGAAGTATGACACAAATTCCCGGTTCTTGTCAACTTTTTTAACGACTTTTTCCAACAAAAAGAATTTGCCCGGCCTATGGCAAATTTTCTAAGCCGTCCCCTTCCAATTCCAGCCCACATTTATTACAATAGAAGCGGGAAGCTTTCAGACAAATTTCAGCTTTCTGCGGTATCCTTGTGACAGAAAGGCGGGAGGAGCATGCGAATTTTGATCGTAGAGGACGAGCGTCATTTGGCCGAGGCGCTGGGCCAGATCATGACCGAACAGCGTTATCAGACGGACGTGGTCTATGACGGGGCGGGCGGTCTGGACTATTCCCTTACCGGCCAATACGACGTGATCGTTCTTGATGTGATGCTTCCCAAGGTAGATGGACTTGAGGTGGCCCAGCGGCTCCGGGCCGCCCATGTGTCCACGCCCATCCTCATGCTCACCGCCCGGGATGAGGTCGCCGACAAGATCAGCGGGCTGGATTGCGGCGCCGACGACTACATGACCAAGCCCTTCGACGCCGGCGAGCTCCTGGCCCGCATCCGCGCCCTCACCCGGCGGCAGGGAGAGGTGGTCGGCAATGTTATCACGGTGGGGGAGCTGTCCCTGCGGCTGGACGTTCGCTGCCTCATGTGGGGGGAGGACTCCGTCCACTTGGGCTTTAAGGAGTTTGAGGTCATGCGCCTTCTGATGCTCAACGGCAGGGCGGTGGTGCCCAAGGAAGATATGATCGCCAAGGTGTGGGGCCTGGAGTCGGAGGCGGAGGACAATAACGTGGAGGTGTATATCTCCTTCCTGCGCAAGAAATTGGCCTTTCTTCATTCCAATGTGACCATCGGTACCCTGCGCAAGGTGGGTTACTTTTTGGAGGTGCCGGAGGAATGATCGCCAAACTGCGCCGAAAATTTATTGCGACCAATATGCTTCTGGTGAGCCTGGTGCTCCTGGCGGTTTTTTCCATCCAGACCTTCAGCGCCTATCAGCGCGCCCGGGAACAGGTCTATCAGGCTCAGCTCATGGCCCTGCGGTGGATCGTCCAGAAGCAGTCGCCCGGCTTTGCCTTCGACATGCCCCACCCGGGCGGGGAAAGGGGCCGGGGGGAAAATCGGGCGGACAATTTCCCCTCGGTGCCCATCTTCGCCGTGGAGATCGACGCCGACGGCCGCATCATAGATCTTCAGGAGGGGCCCGGCGCGACCGTGACCCGGGAGACGGCCCAGGAGCTGACGGACGCCGCCCTGGCCCAGGCCGGCGGTCACGGCGCCCTCCCCGGCCAGAGCCTCAGCTATCTTTACCGCCAGGAGAACGGCAGAGCGTTTCTGGCCTTTGCGGATAACCGGATCATCGCCGCAACGATTCGCGCTCAGCTGTTGACCTCCGCGGGGATCTGCGCCCTGGCCCTTACCGTCTTCTATCTCATCTCCCGGTTCCTGGCCAGGCTGTCCCTCCGCCCGGTGGAGCGGGCCTGGGAGCAGCAGCGGCAGTTTGTGGCCGACGCCTCCCACGAGCTCAAGACTCCTATCACGGTGATCTTAGCCAATGCGGATATTGTTTTGGCACACCGCACGGACACAGTGGAGCAGCAGGCCAAGTGGATCGAGTACACCCAGGAGGAGGCCGCCCGCATGAAGGCCCTGGTGGACGACCTTCTCTTTCTGGCCAAGAGCGACGCGGCGAAGCAGCCGCTCCAGCCCACTCAGGTACGCTTGAGCGAGCTGGTCACCGGCGCCATCCTGCCCTTTGAATCGGTATTCTTTGAAAGGGGCGTGACCCTTGCGGAGACGGTAGCGCCCGGACTTACCGCCTGGGGAGACGAGGGCCAGCTGCGCCGGTTGGTGATGATCCTGCTGGATAACGCCGTGAAATACGCCGGAGCAGGGGAGAGGGTCACTGTGCGCCTGGACGAGGCCCAGGGAAGACCCCGGCTTACCGTAAACAACAGCGGCCCCGCTATCCCGCCGGAGCATTTGCCGCACCTCTTTGAGCGGTTCTACCGCTCCGACGCCGCCCGGGATCGGGTGCAGGGGGGATACGGCCTGGGCCTGGCCATCGCCAAGAGCATTGTGGAGACCCAGGGGGGCAGGATATCTGTGGCCAGCACCCCTGAGGCGGGTACCACTTTTACCGTGCTTTTTTCGAAAAAATGAGGGCTTGACAAACCTTTGGCAGGCCGCTATAATAGCATGGTGCCCCAAATGGGGCGCAAATGCGGATGTGCTGGAATTGGTAGACTGGCCAGCTTGAGGTGCTGGTGCTCAATTGGGCGTGCGGGTTCAAGTCCCGCCATCCGCACCAAGCCTATATAATCCGAACCTTTTCCGGTAGGAACAGGTTCGGATTATTGCTTTTCTGCTGTGTTATGCGGCGTTTTCCGCCGGACAAATTAGTACCACAGATAAAAGGGGGACTATGCGTGAAAAGGCTTTCTTCACTGCTCCTGGCGGCTGCAATACTGCTGAGCGTGGCAGCGCTTCCCGTTTCCGCGGCGGATCAAAATTTCAACGACGTACCCGATGCCCACTGGGCCTACTCCTACATCCAGTCTGCCGCCGCTGACGGCGTGATGAACGGCACCGGAGAGGGTAACTTTTCCCCTTCCAAGACGCTGACCCGCGCCGAGTTCATCGTAATGATGATGCGGGCCTTCTACAAGGATGAGGTCGCAGCGAAGGAGACCGAGCTGAAGAATGCCGGTATCGAGACGTCGTGGTACGTCGCCCACTGTTTCCTCGCATATGAAAAGGGCTTGCTGGAAAGCGCCTCTATGGAAACGGCTATCCGAAACGGTGTTGGAAAGCTGAAGAACCCTGACAGCTTCCTGTACCGCAACGCAAAGGACTTGTCTGAGGTCTCTGCCGAGAACATTACCCGAATCGACATGGCTGTTATCGCGGGGCGAATCATGCTGGAGAAGGGCATCCCCGAACTTCCTGACGCAGAGCGTCAGGCTACACTGAACAAGGTTCCCGACGTCGACCAGATTCTCAATACCCAGCGGGAAACGATGGCGATGGTATACTACTACAAGGTTATCACCGGTATCGACTCCAATGGTACTTTCAATCCTTCTGGCACGGTTGACCGTGCCTCTGCCGCTGCTATCTACTGCCGCCTGCGGGATGCCATTCGGAACCACGCTGGCGGCACGACACCCACTCCTACTCCGACGCCTACCCCTGCCCCCAGTGTTGAGCCTACTCCGACTCCTTCGAAGCCCCCTGTGACCGGCGGCACGAAGGCCCCTTATGCTACTACTGAAGACAGCATCGTTGGAACGGTAAGCGACAAACGGGTTACCCTGAGTCTTGAGACCCACAAAGCTCCTGTGGATTACTGGGGAAAGCATCCTGAGCTGAATGGGCTGGTGGACAAGGATGAATATAACGCCTATGTCTTTATGGCGCTGAACCGCGAGTGGATTGCAAAGAACGGCATTGTCGCAAGCACATGGCAAAACGGCGCGTGGACTGACGGTGTCGATACTTTCAATTACCCCTGTTTCAGCACAAAGCGTACCCACCCCATTCCTATGGAACTTCCATTTACTGACTACTATGTGGATGCAGTAACTGGCGGTGACATCTATGTCAATCGAGTGGGTGATACAGTCGAGGATGACATTGGAATCTACCGGGTATATAAGGCAACGACCGTAGACGAAGCATACAACGGCAATCTCGTCCCTGTCTTTGCCAAGTTTACCCCCGGCATGTCCGATAAAGACAAAATCGTCATCATGGTCGAGGCGCTCTGCGAAAAGATGACTTATAACGATGGGTCTCCAGAGGTTGCAGACATCCCTCGTGTTGGCGGCCCAGACGTATGGGCTTCTGATGCGCCAGTCGTTAAGGGTATCTGCGACGACTACGCTGTTGCGTTCGCTTACATGTGCGATTATGCTGGCCTCCCCTGCATGATTTGCACTGGTAACAACCATGCATGGAATTTGGTGTACGCTGATAGCGAGTGGTATGTTGTAGATGCAACCAATGCTGACATTGGCTTCGCACCATATGTGACAGAACAATTTTACTTTGATGATAACTTTTGGGATTTTGACCATTCCTATGATAACCAGAAACTTATTATCGAAGCCCTCTACGAAGACGTCTTCGGAAAATGAAAAAAGCCGATTACAACAAAGAACCCGCCGCTTAAATAGCGACGGGTTCTTTGTGCATTCTATATGAGCGCAATAAAGCAGGCCGCTATCGAAACGACAGCGGCCTGCTTTTGTTTTCATTCGATTTTTGCCCGCACCCTCTTGACAAAGGAGGGAAGATGGGTTAGAATAATACCACACCCCAGGGGGGTGTCATTTAACTTGTGAAAGCGAGGTGCGGCCCATGATGGCGGATCGGAAAAAGGTCTCCCGGCTTTTGAAGACTGCCCGCGGACAACTGGATGGGATCCTGAAAATGATAGAGGAAGACCGCTATTGCATCGACATCTCCCAGCAGCTTATGGCCACCGAGGCGCTGCTCAACCGGGTGAACCGGGAGGTGCTCTCCGCCCATCTCCGCGGCTGTGTCCAACAGGCGGTCACCGCGGAAGACAGGGAAGAAAAGGTGGAGGAATTGGTGGCGGCGCTGGATAAGATATTGAAGTGACCGCGCAAATTATGTCAAAATCATTCAGAGAGGCAATGCCATGAGACAAAAATTTACTGTGACCGGAATGACCTGCTCTGCCTGCTCGGCCCATGTGGAAAAGGCGGTGGCAAAGCTGGAGGGCGTGTCGGCGGTAAACGTGAACCTGCTGGGCGGCTCCATGCAGGTGGATTTTGACCCCGCTCAGCAGAGCGGCGATTCCATTATCCAGGCGGTGGTGGCCGCGGGCTACGGCGCCGCGCTCCCCAATGCCGGGAAGCAGAAGGGACAGTCCGCCCCTGCCGGGATGCCTGATATGCAGGAGGAATTGCGGGGGATGAAGCGGCGGCTCGTGATCTCCTTCTGCTTCTTCATCCCACTTTTTTATCTCACCATGGGGCACATGGTGGGGCTGCCCATCCCCGACTTCTTCCACGGGCCGGGGAACGCCCTCAATTACGCCATCACCCAGCTTCTCCTGCTCCTGCCCATTATGTATGTCAACGACAAATATTATAAGGTGGGCTTTAAGACCCTCTTCCACCGCTCGCCCAATATGGACTCTCTCATCGCCCTGGGCTCTGCCGCCGCCGTGCTCTACGGCCTGGTGGGCATTTACCAGATCGGCTGGGGTCTGGGGCATGGGGATATGGCCCGGGTGGAGAAGTGGGCCATGGATCTCTATTTTGAAGGGGCGGGCACCATCCTGACGCTGATCACCTTGGGCAAGTACATGGAGACCCGCTCCAAGGGCAAAACAGGGGAGGCGATCTCCCGGCTCATGGACTTGGCGCCCAAAACCGCCACAGTGCTGCGGGGTGGGGCGGAGGTCACCATCCCGGTGGAGGAGGTGGCGGTGGGCGACCTTATCGTCGTCCGCCCCGGTCAGTCCATTCCCGTGGACGGCGAGATCGTAGAGGGCAGCTCCGCCATCGACGAGTCCGCCCTGACCGGCGAGTCCATTCCCGTGGATAAGGCGCCGGGGGACAAAGTGGCGGCGGCGTCCATCAACAAGTCCGGTTCCTTTACCTTCAAGGCCACCCGGGTGGGGGACGATACCACTTTGGCCCAGATGATCGCCCTGGTGGATGAGGCGGCCTCATCCAAGGCACCCATCGCCAAGCTGGCGGATAAGGTGGCGGGCGTCTTCGTGCCCGCAGTGATCTGTCTGGCGCTCATCACCGCCGCGGTTTGGATCTTCGTCACCGGGGACGTGGCCCGGGCCCTGACCTCCGGCGTGGCGGTGCTGGTGATCTCCTGCCCCTGCGCCCTGGGCCTTGCCACTCCGGTGGCCATTATGGTGGGCACCGGCAAGGGGGCGGAAAACGGCATCCTGTTCAAATCCGCTGAGGCGCTGGAGAGCCTGCGCTCCGTACAGACCATGGTGCTGGATAAGACGGGCACCATCACCCAGGGCAAGCCCGTGGTCACCGACCTGAGACCTTTGAACGGCATGACAGAGGCGGAGCTTCTCTGCGTAGCCGCGTCCCTGGAAAAACCCTCGGAGCATCCCCTGGCGCAGGCGGTGGTGGCCGAGGCGGCGCGCCGGAATGTGCCGCTGGCGCCCGCGGAGGAGTTTCAGGCGATACACGGCCGGGGCGTGTCCGCCAATATTCAGGGCGCCGCTTTTCTGGCGGGCAACCAGGCCATGATGGAGGAAAACCACATTGACCTGACCGCCGCAGGGAGCCTGCCGGAGACTTTTGCGGAGGAGGGAAAGACGCCGCTCTACTTTGCCCGGGACGGCAAGCTGGCGGGCCTGGTGGCGGTAGCCGACACGGTGAAGCCCAGCTCGCAGGCGGCCATCAGAGCCCTCCGTGATCTGGGCCTGGAGGTGGTCATGCTCACCGGTGACAACCGCCGCACTGCCCAGGCCATTGCAAAGGGACTTGCCTTGACAGACGTTGTGGCGGAAGTGCTCCCCCAGGACAAGGAAAAGGTGATCTCCCGGCTCCAGGGGGAGGGGAAGAAGGTGGCGATGATCGGAGACGGCATCAATGACGCGCCGGCTCTGGCTCGCTCCGACGTGGGCCTGGCCATCGGCGCGGGCACCGACGTGGCCATCGAGTCCGCCGACGTGGTGCTGATGAAGAGCGACCTGATGGACGCCGTGACGGCGGTGGAGCTGAGCCGGGCCACCATCCGCAACATCAAGCAGAACCTTTTCTGGGCCTTCTTTTATAACGTTATCTGTATCCCCGTAGCCGCCGGCGTGCTGGCGATCTTCGGCGGGCCTCAGCTCAACCCCATGCTGGCGGCGGCCGCCATGAGCATGAGCTCCGTCTGTGTGGTGTCCAATGCTCTGCGCCTCAAGCTGTTCAAACCCCGTCACTGCGGGGATGATAGAACGGATATTTCCTATGAAGCACCGCAAAAAACAGAAGGGAAGGAAAACACCATGGAAAAGAAAGTCATGATCGAGGGCATGATGTGCCAAAACTGCGTCAAGCACGCCACCAACGCCCTCAACTCCCTGCCCGGCGTCACCGCCACGGTAGACCTGGAGAGCAAGACAGCGACAGTGATCGGTGATGTGACCGACGAGGCCATTAAGAAGGCCATTGCCGACGCCGGGTATGAAGTGACCGGCATCCAGTAAGCGCACAGCAGAGTGAACGGCCCGGAGCGTTGCTCCGGGC